>JBATHL010000195.1:0-5573 GCA_049666745.1 Gammaproteobacteria bacterium | reverse complement strand
CGGTGACGATTATGCTTTGCCGTCCGGACTTGTCTTCTTCGTAATGGGTCTTCGCGCGCAGATAAATCTTGCCTTTGCCGCCTCGGTAAGCCTCACGAATTCCCCTCGCGCCGTTAATGAATCCCGCGGTCGGGAAATCCGGCCCCGGAACAAACTCCATCAGACGCTCGATGTCGGCCTCGGGCTCGTCGATCAGCAAAATGCACGCGTTTACGACCTCGGCCAGATTGTGCGGCGGGATATTGGTGGCCATGCCGACGGCAATACCGGAGGAACCATTGATCAGCAGATTCGGCACCCTGGTCGGCAGGACCATAGGCTCGTGTTCGGATTCATCGTAATTTGGCAGGAAGTCGACGGTTTCTTTTTCCAGGTCGGCGAGCAATTCGTGCGCAATTTTTGACATGCGAACTTCGGTGTAACGCATTGCCGCGGGCGAATCGCCATCGACCGAACCAAAGTTACCCTGCCCATCGACCAGCATGTGACGCATGGCGAAGGGTTGCGCCATACGCACTATGGTGTCGTAGACTGCGGTATCGCCATGTGGATGGTATTTACCGATAACGTCGCCGACTACCCGTGCAGATTTCTTGTACGGTTTGTTGAAATCGTTACCGAGCACGCTCATCGCGTACAGGACGCGTCGATGCACCGGCTTAAGGCCATCGCGAACATCGGGTAACGCGCGCCCGACAATGACGCTCATGGCATATTCGAGATACGATTGGCGCATCTCGTCTTCTAAATTGACAGGAAATATTTCCTTGGCGATATCAGCCATAAAACTAGATACTCAGTGCTAAGAAATGACGCAGGAATGTTTAATTTTGAATCTGCGCGATTTTACCATAAACCCAAGGGTCAACACTACTGATAAGAACGTCCCGCCAGCGTTAAAATAAGCGGATTTGGGGGTTTTCCGACATCCGGTAGATGAAACAGCGTAAAGCGGTGGCGACAACCTCGATTTTCGTTTTCACCCGTTGCTAAATCTTGTAAGGTTCGGCTATGCAACACCGCTATCAAATCGTCCAGCCAGACTGGATTGTAACCGTTAATTCGGACTTCGAAGTATTGCAGGATTTCGCCGTGCTAATCGAAGACAATCTTATCCGCAGCCTGGTCCCCAATGACGAAATTGCTGATCTGGACTGTTATGCGCAAGCTGAAATCATCCCCCTGCCAAACTGTGCCTTGCTACCGGGCCTGGTAAACAGTCATACCCATGCCTCGATGAGCCTGTTCCGCGGTATGGCCGACGATTTACCGTTGATGGAATGGCTGACTCAGCACATCTGGCCAGCCGAGGCCCGCTGGGTGGGCCCCGAATTCACAATAGACGGATTCAGGCTCGCGGTAGCCGAGATGATTCGTTCCGGCACCACTTGCCTGAGCGACATGTATTATTTCCCGGATGTAATTGCAACTTGCGCGCAGCAGATGGGAATGCGCAGTGTCGTCGGACTGATCGTGCTCGATTTTCCCAGCGTATGGGCGCAAGACGCGGCTGAGTATCTGCACAAGGCACTCGCGGTGCATGACCAAATCAGGGAACTTCCACTGGTTAGCAGCGCCTTTGCACCCCATGCACCCTATACGGTTTCCGATGAACCATTACGCCAGATAGCAATGTACAGCAATGAACTCGATATCCCTGTACACATGCATGTCCACGAAACCGCTGCCGAAGTCGCCGAGGCTCAACAAAAGACCGGTCTGCGACCATTGCAACGTCTGGATCAGCTTAACCTGCTCAATTCAAACCTGATAGCCGTGCACATGACGGAACTCGATGAATTTGAGATCGAGCGCGTGGCTGAAGCGGGAGTCAGCATCGCACATTGCCCCGAATCAAATCTTAAACTGGGCAGCGGCATCTGTCCCGTGGCGACCCTGCTGGAACTTGGCGTCAATGTATGCCTGGGAACTGATGGCGCGGCCAGTAACAATGATCTCGACCTGCTTGGCGAGATGCGCACCGCCGCCATGCTGACCAAGGGCAGCAGTGGTAACGCGCGTGCCTGTGATGCCAGGCAGGCAATCGAGATGGCAACGATTAACGGTGCCAGGGCTTTGGGTATGGCTGATCAAATCGGTAGTATCGAAAGCGGCAAGTGCGCTGATCTGATTGCCATTGATTTATCGAGCCTTAATACCCAGCCACTTTATGACCCGGTGGCACAGATCGTATATGCTGCTGCCAGTCGCCAGGTATCACACGTCTGGATCGATGGTGTCGCACAGTTGAAAGATTTCGAATTCTGTCAGCTGGACACGAACGACATTATCGCCAAAGCCGCGTCCTGGGCACAAAAAATCAAGAGTTAGACAATGACAGTAGAGCCAAACGTAGATCCGGTCGAAATCGATAAATTCCAGTCGATTGCAAGCCGTTGGTGGGATCGCGAGAGCGAGTTCAAGCCACTGCATGACATCAACCCGTTACGGGTTTCCTATATCGAACGACAGGCGCAGGGGCTCGAGGGCAAACGCGTCCTCGACATCGGCTGCGGTGGCGGCATCCTGGCCGAAGCACTGGCGCAGAAAGGCGCCCGGGTAACGGGCATCGACATGGCCGAACTGTCACTTAAGGTAGCCAGAATGCACTTGCATGAATCGGCGCTCGAGATCGACTATCAGCTGTCTACGGTCGAAGCATTTGCCGAACACAACGCGGCGCAGTTTGATATCGTCACCTGCCTCGAAATGCTGGAACATGTCCCCGACCCTGCTTCGATCATTACCTCCGCGGCGCAATTGTTGAAACCCGGCGGCGTATTATTTTTATCGACCATCAACCGCAACCCGAAGTCCTTTGCACTGGCGATTCTTGGCGCAGAATACATCCTCAGGATGTTACCCCGTGGTACCCATGAGTATAAGAAATTCATCAAACCTTCAGAAATGGCAGCCCAGTTACGCGCCTGTGGCATGCAGGTTAGTGATATCAGCGGCATGAGTTACAACCCGCTCAGCAAGCATTACTCGCTGGGACGTGATATTGACGTCAATTACCTGATGACTGCGTGTTTCGATGATTGAAGCCATTCTGTTCGACCTTGATGGCACCCTGGTAGACACCGCGGCTGACATGGGTGGCGCGCTCAACAACCTGTTGCTCGAGGAAGGCCTTGAGCCACTGTCACTCGATACGATTCGACCGCTGGTTTCCCAGGGTGGCCTGGTGTTAACCCGGCTCGGCTTCGCCGGCAAAGTCGCCGAGCAGGAAATCGAACCGCTGCGACAACGCTTCCTGCAGCACTACCGTGCGAACGTGGCAGCTGAATCGAAACTATTTGACGGATATGCCGAAATTCTGGATGAACTTGAGGCATGCTCAATTCCCTGGGGAATAGTCACCAATAAACCCGAATGGCTAACCCATCCCCTGCTCGAACAACTTGATCTCGCACTACGCAGTGGAGTCGTCATCGGCGGGGATACCCTGGCGCAGCGCAAACCTCACCCCCTGCCTTTACAGGTTGCAGCCGAGCGTCTGCAGGTGAGTTGTAACAATTGTGTTTATGTCGGCGATGACGAGCGCGATATTATCGCCGGTAAAGCCGCCGGTATGAAAACCCTGGTAGCAGCCTATGGTTATATCGAGGATGCCGTCGATATCGAAGCATGGGAAGCAGACGGTGTCATCGATCTGCCGCATAATCTGCTCGAACATCCACTGGTAGGACTCTCGTGAGTAGCGTGCCCGGAAATTTTATCGCGGCAGCAGATCTACTGGATGACCAGGTAATCCTGGTGACCGGGGCCACCGGGGGGTTCGGCAAAGCTGTTTCGATCGCGCTGGCCCGACACGGCGCCACGGTTATTTTACTGGCCAGGAATTTGCGCCTGGTGGAAGCGCTCTACGATGAAATCGAACAGGCTGGCGGACCCACTCCGGCGATTTACCCGATGAATCTCGAAGGTGCGACCGAGCACGACTACGCGGAACTGGCGAGTAATCTCGAATCTCAGTTAGGCCGGCTCGATGGCATGATTCACTGTGCCGCAATCCTCGGCGCGCCCACGGTGTTTGCGCAGAGCGACGTGGCCACCTGGTACCAGGTACACCAGGTCAACCTGCATGCCCCCTACTTGCTGACCCGCGCCTGCCTGCCATTGTTAAGTCGTGCGCCCAGGGCTTCGCTGTTGTTCATGATCGACGACAAACCCGGCGCCTACTGGGACGCCTACCAGGTCAGTAAGCAGGGACTCGCAGCCATGGCCGGTCTGATGGCGCGCGAATACGAAGGCAGCAACCTGCATGTCAACTGTTTCAATCCCGGCAAGACCCGCACCAGTCTGCAGATTCGCGCTTACCCTGCCGCGGATAACAATGATCAGCTGCCGCTCCCCGAGGACCATGTTGATACCTTTCTTTACCTGATGAGTGCGGCAGCAAACGAAAATGGTCAAACTTTCTCGCCGCGAAATTGATCCAGTAAAAAACTACTGGTATTCGAAGTAAAATTCGGCTTTATCCAGGCAACGCTGCAGCTCGAGCAGGCATTGCTCGTCCGGCTTTAAGGACCAGCCACCGTGGGTACGTAGCTGGTAAGCATAATTTTCGCGATGCATATGAAATACCACCGGCATTGCGTCGCTGGACTGGTACTCGTTGAGCACTCCGATGAGGGTATCGATTTCAGCCTCGCCATGGCCGTTCAAACGGATATGCAGGGCACGTGCGTTTTCGGCACGAAAGTCGTCCAGTAACTGCACCCTGGCGGCACGTAATTTGATGCCATTATTAAAATCATCGTAGGCGATTCCGCCATCGACTACCCACACCAGGTCTTTTTGCACGATCGGTTCCAGTTGCGCCAGCATGTCCGGCGGTACGCGCACATCGACCCGACCACTGCGATCATCGAGAGTCACGAAGGCCTCGCGGCCACGAAAGCTGTTACGCATACGAATATCGACGACCAGTCCGCATACCCTGGCATCCTGCTCCTTTTGCCTGAATCTTTCGCCATTGCTGCTGCTACTGCCATTGTCGAGCCGTTCGAGCCACTGCCCCAGCCGGGTGGGGGCAAACTGCCTGATTTCGGCGTCAACCATGGCCAATGGATGCCCGGTGAGAAATAAACCGAGCGCTTCTTTTTCCAGTATCAGGCGCTGCTTTTCGTCCCAGGCCTGACAATCGGGGAGTGTCCGATCTGTTTCGGTCACCGGCGAAATACTGTCAAACATGTCGCTGATACCGGCATTAACATTGGCTTGTTGTTGTTCGGCGGCCTGTATCGCGTAAGGCAGATGCGCCATTAAGGCCGCACGATTTTCGCTGAAACAATCCATCGCACCTCCCTTTATCAATGCTTCCATTAACTTGCGACTGGATTTCGCGGAATCGATGCGCTTGCAAAAGTCGTCCAGCGACTGATAGTCACGCTCTTTTCTGGTGGCAATAAGGCTTTCGATCGCCGCCTGACCAACACCCTTGATCGCGCCGAGGCCATAATAGACCAGGCCGTTGTCACCCGCGGTAAACTGGTAATTTGACAGGTTGATATCGGGCGGACGGATATCCAGTTTCATATTGCGACAATCATCGATCAGGGTCACTA
>JBATHL010000194.1:0-4273 GCA_049666745.1 Gammaproteobacteria bacterium | reverse complement strand
CGCCCTCACGACCACTGATTTCCATGACATCGTTTAAAACATGACCCGCCAGCACGACGGCTTCTTCGAAAATCGAGCGGGTACGCGAACCCTTTTCGCGCAGGATGACGCGCTGTTTCACCAGTTCTTCGACCGAGACCGAGCGTCGTTCGGCCCAATCGTGGTCCTGGCTGACGAAAACGACCAGCCTGTCGGGGGGTAACGGGATCGAGAAAAGCCGGTCATCACCCTGGGGGATGTTGGGTAAAAATGCGACGTCGCAACGGCGCGATTCGATCCAGGACATCAATTGCTGCGAGTTGCCATACTGGATCGAAATCTGGATGCCGGGATACAGTCGCTGGAACTGGGCCAGCAACGGGGTCGCGATATAGGGTGAATCGGCGGCGACGCGCAGCTCGCCCGAAGTCAGCGCACGCGCCGACTGCAGCAAGTGCTCGACCTCTTCTTCGTGACGAAACATCAGCCGCGTAATGCTGAACGCGGATTTACCGATATCGGTCAGTTCGATGCGGCGGCCGTGGCGCACGAACAGCTTGGTGCCGTAGCGTTCTTCCAGTTCCTTGACCTGGCCTGACAGCGTGGGCTGGGTGATATGCAGCATTTCAGCCGCCCGGGTGAAGCTGCCGTGGGTGGCGACCGCATGGAATGAGCGCAGGTGAGCGTGTGATATTGGCACAGTCTATTCGAGGCATATGTATTATCGATTGGATAGATACTATTTATTGGCGGTATAAATGGCAACCATTCACACGTTACCAGGGTAAATTTAATGACCGAAACCACCAACCAGGATGCCGCCCGCTCTCCCAGCGGTGACCCTTACCTGCTGACCCCGGGTCCGCTGACGACATCGCTCACCGTCAAGCAGGCGATGCTGCACGACTACGGTTCACGGGATGCGACCTTCATCGATTTGAATGCACGCATCCTCGATCGCCTGGTGGCAATCGTCAATGGCACTGGCAGCCATGTCAGTGTGCCGCTGCAGGGCAGTGGTACCTTTGTCGTCGAGGCGATGATCGGCAACTTTGTGCCCGCCGATGGCAGGTTGCTCATCCTGATCAACGGCGCCTACGGCAAACGTATCGCCAAAATATGCGATTACTACCGCCGCGATTACCTGGTGCAGGAAACCCCGGAAGACGTGCCGGTCGATACCGCACAGCTCGACAGCACACTCGACGCCAACCCCGACATCAGCCACGTGGTCGTGGTGCATTGCGAAACCACGTCGGGCATCCTGAACCCGATCAAAGAAGTTTCGGCAATCGTCGCGCGTCACCAGCGCAGCCTGTTGATCGATTCGATGAGTGCCTTCGGTGCGTTGCCACTGGATGCGCGGGAAATTCAATTTGACGCGGTGGTGGCCTCGAGTAACAAATGTCTCGAAGGCGCGCCTGGCATGGGCTTTTGTGTTGCCCGCGAAGCGGCGCTCGAAAAAACCGAGGGTAATTCGCCGTCGCTGGTGCTGGATCTTTACGATCAATGGCGCGCGATGCAGAAAAATCGCCAGTGGCGCTTTACCCCGCCAACCCATGTTCTACTCGCTTTTGACCAGGCGCTTACCGAATATGAAGCCGAGGGTGGTGTCGCCGGCAGGGGTGGCCGCTATCGTGCCAACTGTGATCTGCTGGTGTCCGGTATGCGTGAGATGGGATTCAAAACCCTGCTGCCTGACGAACTGCAGGCCCCCATCATTATCACTTTCCATATGCCGACCAATGCTGAATTCGATTTCGACGCATTTTATGATGGTCTTAAAAACCAGGGCTACGTCATCTACCCCGGCAAACTGACCGTGGCTGACAGCTTCCGTATGGGTTGCATCGGACGACTCGATCAACAGCACATGCAGGCGGCGCTGGATGCCGTCAAGCGCATGTTGAACCAGTTTGGCATCGACAGGATAACCAGCCCGGATTAAGTGGTTTCGCAGCGCTTGTCGCGAGGCAGCACGGCAAGCGCCTGCAACCGTTTATGCATCCGGGTTTCCGAGGTTGCGATCTAGTTAAAAAGCCCGGCTGATGGTGCTCAATATTATCGACATCGCGCAAAACCTGGGTATCCAGGTCGTTGCCGAGGGCATCGAAGGCAAGGAGCAGTCGCGCATGTTGATCGAGCTCGGTTGTAATCTGCAACAGGGTTACTATTTTTGCCAACCGGTGAAACTCGATCAGTTAATCGAGTATTGCGACCAGACCAACTGGACCTTCGACAAGGACGACGAAGACGAGTAGCAATCGCAATGCCTGCCTTGTTTCACTCTGCCGGCACCTGCGCCGGGGTTTTCCCGCCGTAACAGGCAGCAACTGCCGATTCTGTTTGCTATCAACAAAATAATTAATGCAGAATAGGGGTTTATCTGGCGAATCAAACCCGAGGTAGTCATTACCATGTCAATTGCAATTCCCGAGCGTGCGTCAGCGGTCGTCATCGGTGGAGGCGTTATCGGCTCCAGCGTCGCTTATCATCTGGCCAAACTGGGTTGGACCGACGTCGTGTTGCTGGAACGTAACCAGTTCAGTTGCGGCACGACCTGGCATGCGGCCGGGCTGGTCGGCACCATGCGTGCCAATGAATCGCAGGCAAGACTATGCGAATATTCGATGGCGGTTTTAACTGAACTCGAGGCTGAAACCGGTCAGTCGACCGGCTTCAAACAGGTTGGTTCGTTGAGCATCGCCCACAGTGAAGCGCGTTTCGAGGAATTGAAGCGAGTCGCGGCGATGAACAACGCATTCGGCGTAACCCGGGTCGATATTATTACCGCCGAGGAAGCAAAGTCGATTTATCCTTACCTCGAAACCGGCGACCTGCTCGGTGCCAGCTGGGTCGAACAGGACGGTACCGCGAGTCCGGTCGATGTCACCCAGGCCTTCGTCAAGGGTGCGCGCGGACGCGGCGCGCTCTGCCTCGAAGGTGTTCGTGTAACCGGCATCAGCAAGGCTGATGGCCGCGTCACCGGGGTGATCACCGAGCAGGGCGAAATCCAGGCTGATTACGTGGTCAATTGCGGCGGTTTGTGGGGCCGCGAGATCGGGCGTATGGCCGGGGTCAACGTGCCATTGCATGCTTGCGAACATTACTACGCGCATACCGATAAGCTCAACGATTTACCGGGCGACCTGCCGGTAATGCGCGATCACGACAACTGCGCCTATTATCGCGAAGATGCCGGTAGCCTGCTGATCGGTGCCTTCGAGCCCAATGCGGTGCCCTGGGGCCAGAATGGTGTACCGTTAGATTTCGCTTTTGAAGAACTCGAGGGTCACATGGACGAACAGTTCATGCCGGTACTGGAGCAGGCAATGTACCGTGTGCCGATGCTGCAGGAATGCGGTTGGCGCAGTTTCTTCTGCGGGCCCGAGAGTTTTACCCCGGATGACCAGTTTCACATGGGCGAAGCCCCGGAACTGAAAAATTTCTACGTCGCCTGCGGCTTGAACTCGGTCGGCATCCAGACTTCGGGCGGTCTCGGCCGTGCGCTTGCCGACTGGATGCACCTGGGTCATGCGCCGATGGATTTATGGGGCAACGATATCCGCCGCATGTTCCCGTTCCAGTCGACGCAGAAATATATCGAGCACCGCGTCAGCGAAACGCTGGGCCTGCTCTACGACAACCACTACCCCTACAAGCAGATGGAAACCGCGCGTAACCTGCGGCATTCACCGCTGCACGAAAGACTGCAGGCGCATAACGCCTGCTTTGGCGAGGCCGCCGGCTGGGAGCGTCCGAACTGGTTTGCGCCTGACGGGGTTGAGCCGAAATATGAATACAGTTTTGGCAAGCAGAACTGGTTCGAGCATAGCGCCGCCGAGCATAAGGCCGCACGTGAAAAAGTTGTTTTGTTCGATCAGAGTTCTTTTTCCAAGTACCTGGTGCAGGGGCGCGACGCGGTCAAGCTGCTGCAACGGGTTTCCAGCGCCAACATCGACGTGGAACCCGGGCGTATGGTCTATACACACTGGCTCAACGAGCGCGGTGGCATCGAGGCCGATCTGACCGTGACGCGTATCGCCGAGGACGAGTTCTGGGTAATCAGTGGCGCGGCGCAGACCATCAAGGACCTGCACTGGCTGAAATCGCATATCGCCGAAGGTGAGTTCTGCTGCGTCAGCGACATCACCAATGCCTGGGCGATGCTCGGGGTCATGGGTCCCGATAGTAGGGCGCTGCTCAGCGACACCGTCGATCATGACTTCGCTACCGAAAATTTTCCGTTTGGTGATTTTCACGCGGTCGAGCTTGGCATGACGCGTGCCTACGC
>JBATHL010000193.1:0-1564 GCA_049666745.1 Gammaproteobacteria bacterium | reverse complement strand
AGCTGAAACCCCCCGTCGATCGTATGAAATCGTGTGTGAAAGCGCGCCGCAGTCGCCGCGAATCCCTTGTGCCGTGCCAGGGCACAGGATGCCGTTAGTTCGCACGATTCTCCAGCGCGGCAAAGTTTTACCTCGTCGCACCGATAACCGCTGTATCGATGCAAGCCACCGGGCCTTAGTCGCCGAGGTGTCTTGCTGGTCGTTACAAGGAGCGGTTGGAAAAAATGGCGCATATCGACGTACCCCGAATTCTCCAGATCATGGTCAAGAACAATGCAGCCGATGTGTTCATGTACACCGGCGCCAAGATCTCGATGAAGACACCCAAAGGCTTTGCCCAACTCGGTGAACCGCTGGCTGACGGCGATGCAGAACGGGCGATCCGGGAGATCCTGACAGATGAGAAGCTAAAGCACTTCGAAGAGAATGGTGAGGTGGATTTCTCGCTGTCCTACAACGGTATCGGCCGTTTTCGGGGAAACGCATTTCGCCAGCGCGGCGAGGCATCGCTGGTGCTGCGACATATCAACACCGAAGTCCCGACCACGGAAAGCCTCGGGGTGCCCAAGGTCCTCGAAGAACTGGTCATGGAACGTAACGGGCTCATCCTGGTCGTTGGCGCTACGGGCTCAGGCAAGTCCACCACCCTGGCAGCGATGATCGATTACCGAAACAGCAATGCGGGTGGCCATATCCTCACCCTCGAGGACCCAATCGAGTTCGTGCACAACCATAAGCAGGCCATTGTGGCTCAACGCGAGGTCGGAACTGATACCAAATCGTTCGCCAATGGCATGCGGGCCGCAATGCGCGAATCGCCCGATGTGATCCTGATGGGTGAGATCCGCGACCTCGAGACCATGGAGTTCGCGCAAAAATTCGCGAATACCGGCCATCTGGCGTTATCGACCCTGCATGCCAATAACTCGATCACCACCATGGAGCGTATCTTCGGGTTCTATCCCAAAGATGGCATTGAGCAGCAGGCCAAGCGGATTGCTCAAAACCTGCGGGCGATCATCTGCCAGCGCCTGGTGCCCGGCAAGGAGGGAGGCAAGGTTGCTGCGGTCGAGGTGCTGATCAATACGGGTTACATCGCTGACATGATCGCGAAGATGGAACTCGGCGGGATCAAGGATGCGATCGAACGAGGCGGCAACTACCATATGCAGTCCTTCGATCAGCATCTGGTCAAGCTGTATTTTGAAGGCCGCATCACCGAGGAGACCGCAATCGATTACGCCGATTCGGGCAGTAACGTCAAGATTCAGATCAAGACCGCCGATGCCGGCAAAAAGCTCAGCGGCTCCGGTTCCCACGAATGGGGCGGGAACCTGTCGCTGGAACCTACCGAGGCCGACGCCGGCCAGCTCGGTGACGTCGTGGCGGAGTTCGGATCGGGTTGACACCCTCGCGGGTACATTGACGAAAACAACGAGGCCCTGCAATGCGCAGGGCCTTTTTTCGTTAAAGCTGGATCTTTTGCGTATAGAATTTGTCGACAGCTGTCGCCGCGATCGCGCGCCATGGTCCGACCCAAAATCAAAGCGCCGGAGCATAAAAA
>JBATHL010000192.1:0-1743 GCA_049666745.1 Gammaproteobacteria bacterium | reverse complement strand
TACATGCCCTGTTCTTTGCAATCATGGTTGGGGCGATAGGAGTCTCGATGAAACTAACAACAAAAATAAACCTGATTTTAGCCGCGACTTTCCTGGTCACGCTATTATTGGTAGGGATTAATTCCTACCTGCTTACCGAAGACAATGCCCTGCAGCAGGTTACCGACCAGGCTGAACTGATCATGCAGGAAGCACTCGCGGTGCGCAGTTACACCGTCAATGAGATTCGACCCCTGCTCAATCAGAATGGCGATAGCGACGGCAATTTTCATCCACAAACCGTGCCTGCCTATGCGGCATCGCAGACTGCAAACCTGTTGCGTCAGTCGCGCCCGAATTATAGCTATAAGGAAGCCGTGTTTAATCCGACCAATCCTCGCGACAAGGCTACGCCGGCGGAAGAGCAGATTATCAGGCAATTCATCGCCGATCCGGATCTGACGAAGCTCGTTGGCAGTCAGGAAGTCGACGGTGTCAAGACCCTTTATATTGCTTACCCGATTCGCATTATCAATCCCAAGTGCCTCGCCTGCCATAGCACCCCGGAGGCGGCACCATCCGCAATGCGCGCTATTTATGGTGATACCGGCGGGTTTGGGTGGAAATTGAACGAGGTTGTCGGTACGCAGATGGTGGCTGTGCCCTATACGTTGCCGGCCGAACTGGCGCGCAAAACCTTTATCAGTTTTCTGGTCTCCCTGGCAGTAATATTCCTGTTACTTTTTTTCGTTATCAATATCACTATAAGCAAACTGGTACTTACCCCCGTTTCGCGACTGACCCGAATGGCCGATGAACTCAGTAAAGGAAACCTGAAGAGCGCGGAAATCAAGGTAAGCGGAAAGGACGAGCTTGCGGAAATGTCGGCGGCATTCAATCGCATGCGTCGAAGTGTTATAAAAATCGTTCAATTAATGCGCAAAATGCAGGCCAAGATAAAAGCCAAATCCTGAATATGTTTGACGTCTCACTGCAGCTGCTTTGCACCCGTAAATCGGCTACGCTGTCGCGGGTTATCCGCGGAACTGAACGATCAAGGCGAACGTGATTATTTTTTATCCATTATCGAGCGCGATAGAGAGGGAAAATAGAACCTGTAATTTCTGTGAACTAGTTGTACCCGGTTCAGATCTGATTCAGGTAGCATTGTTTACTATTATGCACAATCGATTTTGGGCGACACGCGTTTATGGGGAAAGAGCCTTCATTTGACCTGGAAAGTATCCTTGCAAAATTGCAGAATCGGCGTGAGTTTTTGCAATTGTTCGGCAAGGGGCTGGGCTATGGCGCGGTAGCCACCCTGTTACCCGCCTGTGGCGGTGGCGGTGGCAGTTCGAGCTCCTCCGATGAGGTATCGGTGACAGTACAGAAACCGGTAATCCCTCCCGCAAGCCCTGAATACACGGTGCTCAAGCGCACCAGCTTCGGTGCGCATCGCGACGAACTGGCGGCGATTAAAAATCTGGGTATCAGTAATTATCTCGAGCAGCAGCTCACGTTGCCGGCCGCTGTCGACGCCGCCCTGGAAGCCGAGATCCAGGCGAAATTTCCACTTGTCCGGCAGACACCGCCAGATTTGCTGGCCGGCTTCCCGGACAATATTTTCAATGTCGCGATCGAGATGATCTCCGCGACCCAGTATCGGCAGATATTCAGCAAGCGCCAGTTGTACGAAGTCATGGTCGAATTCTGGAGTGACCACTTCAATATCCACCTGGTCAACGGCCTCGGTCCGACGCTCAA
>JBATHL010000191.1:0-6783 GCA_049666745.1 Gammaproteobacteria bacterium | reverse complement strand
GGCACGCTCACCAACAGGCCTTCATTACGATAAAACTCTACCAGGGGAGCTGTCAGCTCGTTATAAACCTGCAGGCGATTTTCGATTGCCTCCTCGGTTTCGTCGTCACGCTGTACGATGTCACTTCCACAGACGTCACAAACGCCCTCGACCCGGGGTGGCTTTGATTTGATATTATAAATTTCACCGCAGTTGTTGCAGGTGCGCCGCGTGGTTAGTCGATCGATAATCACATCACGCGGTATGTCGAGCTCTAACACGCAATCGAGCTTTTCGCCAAGTTTTGCCAGCAGCGATTTTAGCGCTTCAGCCTGGGGTATGGTGCGTGGGAATCCATCGAGTAGATATCCCTGCTGACAATCTTCCTCCTGCAGGCGTTGTTCCATGATGTCCATTATCAGTTCATCGGTGACCAGGTTTCCAGCGGCCATCGCAGCCTCCACCTGTTTGCCGAGCGTGGTGCCCGCGGCGATAGCAGCGCGCAGGATATCGCCGGTTGAGATCTGTACCGATCCGTCATGCTGCATCAGGGCTTTGGCTATGGTTCCCTTACCGGCCCCGGGCGGTCCTAACAGGATTACTTTCATGCTTTCCCCTCAAATGGTTCGGATGAGTATGGTTCTATTCTCCGCTTTTATCCGCTGATGGCAATATCCAAATATCAATACTATGTATTATCCCGATATACCAGTCAGCGTGACGGTGAGCTTGCGACGATGGGCGTGGTAGCGATGCTCCCATAGAAACAAACCCTGCCAGCTGCCGAGCGCGAGTCTTCCGCGCTGGATCGGAATGGTAATTTCGGTCTGCGTCAGGACCGCGCGGATATGTGCTGCCATATCGTCGTCACCTTCCTGGTCGTGGAAGTATGCGGGATCGCCGTCGCGCACCAGCCTGGCAATGTAGTTTTCCAGATCGCGGCGCACGTTACTGTCCGCGTTTTCAGTGATAATCAGCGAAGCGCTGGTGTGATGCAGAAACACATGGCAAAGCCCCTGCTCGATTTTCGAATCTCGCAACAGTTGCTCGATCTCCCCGGTAATATCGATGGTCGACCGGCCCTGGGTCTGTATCGTCATCGTATGCTGCTCAATCATGCAACAATTCTATCACCCGAATCCAATTCAAAATACAACCAAACTTCTAACCTTAATCATCCGGGAAGAGTCCCTTCGACGGCGCGGCCATGTGAGTATTTTTTTACGGGATCGCCGTGACCGGAGCGCCGGCCGAACCATCCATATAGGCTCGCGCTCGGAATGCCGTATCACAACATCCCTGATGCGCAGCGTCCCGCAAAAAAATTCCCATGTCCACGCCTTGATAGTGTCAGCATTCCAGATGGTGGGTGGCGCCCTCGGGCGAATGCCCGCAGAAGGCGCTCCGAAACGGCAAAAAACGCCGTTTCGCACATCCATGTGACCGCTTGGAGCTCGACATCCCTGTCTCGCTACACTTTTGCGGGCATTCTCCCGAGGGCGCTTCTGGATGACAGTGAACCTGTGATCAGTTGTTTATGCCAGACAGCAGCAGGGTGAGTTTTCTCGGCGGGGGACCATTGGTTGCAGATTGTTAGATGGAGGTGAGTTTAGCCGGACCTTGTTTGAGTTGGCTGGGGTCGAGGATGGTGGCTGCCTGGTATTTATCGCTTGATTCAGGATAGTCGAGGGTGAAATGCAGCCCCCGGCTCTCCTTGCGCGCCAACGCCGAGCGAATTATCAATTCCGCAACCACGACCAGATTACGTAATTCGAGTAAATCGGGGGATACCTTGTAGTTACCGTAATATTCGTTTATCTCGCTCTTCAGCAACTCGGTGCGGTGCAGGGCGCGTTCCAGGCGTTTGTTGGTGCGCACGATGCCGACGTAATCCCACATAAAACGCCTTAGTTCATCCCAGTTGTGCGCGACCACGATGTCTTCATCAGAATCGGTCACCTGGGACTCATCCCAACGATCCAGTAGCGGCAATTTTTCATCAGTATCGATTTCGGCGGCGATTTTATCTGCCGCTGCCTGTGCAAATACCAGGCATTCAAGCAGTGAATTACTGGCCATGCGATTGGCACCATGCAAGCCCGAACAAGCAACTTCACCGACTGCATAAAGGTTCTCCAGGTCAGTACGGCCATCGATATCAACCATTATTCCTCCACATGTGTAATGGGCAGCAGGAACTACCGGTATGGGTTGCCTGGTGATATCGATATCAAATTCGAGACAGCGTCGATAAATAGTCGGGAAATGCGACTTTATGAAGGCGCTGCTTTTATGACTGATGTCCAGGTACACGCAATCAAAACCGAGGCGTTTCATTTCATGGTCAATTGCGCGCGCGACGATATCACGCGGAGCGAGTTCCGCGCGATCATCGAATCTCGGCATAAACCGTTCTCCGTTTGGCAACAGCAACTTTCCGCCTTCACCGCGAACTGCCTCGGTAATCAGAAAGGACTTTGCTTCGGGGTGATAAAGGCAGGTTGGATGAAACTGATTGAATTCCATATTGGCGACTCGACAACCAGCACGCCATGCCATCGCAATGCCGTCACCGGTAGAGCCATCCGGATTGCTGGTGTACAGGTAAACTTTGCTGGCGCCACCGGTAGCGAGGATTATTTTTCGCGCCTTGAGCACATCGACGTGTTGATCCTGTCGGTTCAGTGCGTAGAGACCAACACACTTTTGCTGCCGGTGTATGAGATCGATAGCAATATGGTGATTGAAAACGTCGATATTATCCCGTTCCAGCACATGCGCCTGCAGGGTTTCCTGCAAGGCTTTACCGGTAGCGTCGGCAGCATGTACAACCCTGCGCCGACTATGCCCGCCTTCGCGGGTTAAATGAAAGCCACTGTCGCTGATTTCCTGGCGATCACGGGTAAATGGCATACCAAGTGAGGTGAGCCAGTCGATACATTGCCTGCCGGCGCCAGCACAAAGTCTGACGACCGACTCATCGCATAGTCCGGCACCGGCCTCGATAGTATCGGCGGTATGCTGATCGATACTATCTTCAGGTTCAAGCACGGCAGAAATTCCGCCTTGTGCCCAGTAACTTGAGTGCTGTTCACTCGGGGTCTTGGCCAGGACTGCGATCTTGAGCGTTGTCGGCAAGTGCAAGGCCGCGGACAGGCCCGCGGCTCCGGAACCGATGATAATGACATCAAACTTGAATTGAGTGCTCATATCGACCTGAGACATAAAGATTCGTTGCAGTATAGTGATATTCTTCACTACGCAAAAGCGCGCTTGCGGCCGAACTTTTTATAATATAATCAGTCCTTATGTCGAAGTCAGGAAGATAAGTTTTAATTATCTCCGAAAATTATAAATAACCAGGGATGCAAATGGGGACTAATCTGCTCGACGCAGAGTTGGTGAAACGGGTACAGGCCGGAGATACAGGCGCCTTTGATTTGCTGGTACAGAAATATCAGCATAAGGTGATTAACCTGGTCGGCAGGTTTGTATCTGACCATGCGGAATGTCAGGATATCGCCCAGGACGCTTTTATCAAGGCCTATCGCGCTATCAATGGCTTCAGGGGTGATAGCCAGTTTTATACCTGGCTTTATCGGATTGCCGCCAATACGGCGAAGAATCACCTCGCATCGCGAGCGCGTAAGTCACTGGGCTATACGGTCGATGTCGATGATGCCCAACATTTCGAAGGTGAGTCCGGGCTCAAGGAATATGCCAATCCTGAAAATCTATTGCTGACCGATGAAATCAGGCAAACAATTTTCACTGCGATCGAAAAATTGCCGGATGATCTGAAATCGGCAATTACGTTGCGCGAAATCGATGGTTTGAGCTATGAAGAGATCGCGGATGTGATGGATTGTCCTATTGGCACGGTTCGTTCCAGAATATTTCGCGCCAGAGATGTAATCGATAAGGAACTTAGACCCCTGTTAGAGTGACTAAGTAACAGATTTTAGCAGCCAGCACGTTAATACTGGCTAACACGAGACCTGGATATGACAGATCGAAACGAGAAACTATCGCTCCTGCTGGACGATTATACCGACGATAATATCGACACAACCATCGATGAAGTGATTGGTGACGTCAATTTGCAGTATCGTACGCGCCGTTATCGAATTATCGGCGAGGCCATGCGAAATGAGTTACCGCAGGCTATCGATTCCGGTTTTCATAGCGCTGTGATGGCTCAAATTCATGATCAGGCTGTGGCGCCCAATCCCGCCTCGACAGCTGCGCAGGAATCAGCGGTGAGGCATTCGTTGCCGAGCTGGATGACGTTGAAGCCCCTGGCCGGTTTCGCAATAGCCGCGAGTGTGGCGCTGGTTACGGTCGCGTTATGGCAACCCCTTAAGCAGGAGTCAGGGCAACCTGGTGATGGCCTCGTGAGTGCGGATCAGGAGAAGATACAAGAGCTTGCTGGACAGCAATTGACGGGTGGTGCGGTACCAGTATCAACCAGAGTGCAAACTCCCGGTACGCGCTGGAAGGTGGAAAGCGCGTTGCCTGCACCCGGGATGCAACAAAAACTAAACGCTTACCTGGTGAATCACACCGAGCAATCCAACTCGATGCAGGGACTTATTCCGCAAGCACGGGTTGCAGGTTTTGATGCCCAGCAGTGACACTGGACCTATGAGGAATTTTTCCCACATAAATCTACTGCCCATCCTGTTTTCGACGCTGATTAGCGTTCCGGTGATGGCCGATCCGGCGATGGATTGGGTGCAAAAAATGTCCTCGGCGATGCGTAATCTGAACTATCGCGGTGATTTCGTTTACCTGCATGAAAATCAGCTCGAAAGCATGCGGATTTCGCATTACAAGGATGCCAATGGTGAGAAAGAACGGCTCATTTCACTTAACGGTGAAGCCCGTGAGGTTATCAGAGATAACCAGAATCTGACCTGTATCTGGCCTTCGAGCCGCAAGGTGGTGGTGGATTTCTCGCGCAAGAATTCCTTTTCGCCGATATTTATTCCGGAAGATATCGCCCGACTTGAAAAATTCTATGACATGAAATTGCTGGGTAATGATCGTGTTGCCGATATGAGCACCGTGGTAGTGCATATCGATCCCAGGGACAAGTACCGCTACGGTATGAAATTCTGGATTAACGACCAAAATGGGCTGATGATGAAATCCAGCCTGATCAATGAAGATGGCAAGGTGGTCGAGGAAGTCATGTTTACCAGTTTGCAGCTGTTCGATGCTGATGAAAAGCTGGTCATCGACACGATGCCGGAAATCGATGAAAATTTTACCCTGGTACGCTATCACAGTGGTGACAGCTCAAAGTCGTTTGCGGCGGACAACGCCTGGCAACTTGCCAATGCGCCAGGCGGCTTTTGGCGCGAATCGGTGTTAAAACGTAAAATTCCCGGTACCGATCACTTCGTTCAACAGATGGTTTACACCGACGGTCTGGCTTCGCTTTCGATATTCATCGAGAAGAAAACCAGCCTTAGCTCCGGTGGTAAATCTTCGATGGGCGCAGTCAATGCCTTTATCCGAATTCTGAATGATTACTCGGTCACCGCGATTGGTGAAGTGCCGGCGATCACTGTCAAACAGTTAGCCGAATCAGTATCCTACCAGCAGCAATAAACTCCACCGCGGGCCATATTCGGGCATGCTTCGCGCGTATCACAGCTTGCGATCATCTTAATTTGGTATCAAACTTCATGGATTGGTAAATTGATTTCAGGTTCCCGGCATGATTACTGAACAGGCGATCGTCACTCGCCGCGATGGCAATCGGGTTGAACTCGAGCTGCAGCGAGGCTCGGCATGTGGCCAGTGCGAGTTGAGCCGGGGCTGTGGCACCGGTGCACTGGGGCGGTTGCTGGGTAAGCGCTCGAAACCACTTGTCATCGAAACTGACCGTGATTTGAAACCCGGCGACAGATTGCAGTTGGGACTGTCTGAATCGGCACTGGTAAAAGCAAGTTTGACTGTTTACGGACTGCCGCTGCTGGGTATGGTTGCTGCGGGATTAATCGCCAGTTTTGCTGTCGTGTCAGAAGTTTTGATTGCACTGGCCGCTTGCGCCGGGTTTATCGCCGGATTTAAATTTGCCAGCTATCTTTCCCATCCGCTTGAACATGACCTGATGACACCATATATCGTTGATATTCGAGTGAACCCCGATCCCTAACTGGAGTCATAAGACTGTATTTGAAACCATCTGGATGCAATTCATGAAATATTTAGCCAAGTATATTTATCGTATCGTTTTTGTAGTAGTGCTTAGCTTGCCGCTGGCAGCCCAGGCCGCGTTACCTGATTTCACCAGGATCGTCGATGAAGCGAAGGATTCGGTGGTCAACATCAGTACCAAGACCAGGGCTAAAAGCAGTAGTACCAGGGAGTACAACATTCCCGAGTTACCCGAAGGCTCGCCATTCGGAGAGTTGTTCGAAAAGTTTTTTGATCGTGACGAAATCGAGCGCGGCCGTCGTGATGCGCAGTCCCTGGGCTCGGGGTTCATAATTTCAGCTGATGGTTATATTCTCACCAATCACCACGTCATCGCCGGCGCCGATGAAGTCATAGTACGCATGGCGAATCGCAAGGAGTTCATCGCCAAAATCATTGGCTCCGATGAAGCTTCCGACGTGGCTGTACTAAAAGTCGAAGCCGAAAAACTGCCGGTTCTCGAGTTTGGTGATTCGGATGAATTGAAAGTGGGTGAATGGGTGTTGGCGATTGGCTCACCATTCGGGTTTGACCACAGTGTCACGGCTGGAATCGTGAGCGCCAAAGGTCGCAGCTTGCCGAGCGATAACTATGTGC
>JBATHL010000190.1:0-2361 GCA_049666745.1 Gammaproteobacteria bacterium | reverse complement strand
ACAAGCTAACCGCGACAGGTTTGAAATCGTCACATTCTTCGGCCGACCTCATTGCTCTAGTTTGAATATATATTGGTGAGACAGAAAAAATCTAACAAAAAAATATACTCGACCATGCAGAAATCCTTGATGAACCTTTTCTATCCAGTAGTAGAAATGGGTCGCTATTATACCCCCGCGTTTAAGACTCACATCCGATGATTTGTAGGAGCCAACGATTTTTCTCGCATGACCGTCCTAATTGCTGACGGTCTGATATTCAGCAAAATTGATCTCACGGCCTAGTCCTGACGCCTCATGATACCCGCCTTTACCTGTGCCGTTGGGGTTGAGTACATCTCATTTAACGAGGAAATCAGGTTGCGAATATGGGCAGCTTCGTTAAGCCATTGAATCATCTCCGTATTAATTGATTAGGATTAAGCGGTGCTGTCTAGCGTTTTCTGGCCAATTCGAAAAATAACAAACTCCGCGGGTTTTAAGAAAGCGACACCTATAAGACATATCAGTCGACCGTTATCGAGATCGTTTTGTGACATGGTTGTCCTGTCACAGTGCACAAAGAAAGCCTCTTCTGGCGTGGTGCCGACCATATGGTTTGCCTTCCATTCATCGATGAGGAAGTCTTCTATGGTGTTACGAATATTTGCCCATAGCCGTTCGCCGTTAGGTTCGAATACCGCCCACTGGGTACCCATCTCAATCGAGCGTTCCAGGTATACGAAATAACGCCGGACACTGAGATATTTCCACTCGGCGTTGGAACTGGTCGTTCTCCCTCCCCATACGCGAAACCCTCTTCCGTCAAAGAATCGCAGACAATTGATACCTTCAGGATTGAGCACCTCTTGCTGACCTTTAGTCAGCAGTAGTTCAAGTCCAGTAGCGAGTCGGACTACTTCATTGGCGGGTGATTTATGCACGCCACGCTCAATGTCATTGCGTGCATAAATTCCGGCGATATGCCCGCTTGGGGGGTTAAAAATTTCGGTGTTGGTGATCGGATCTAATATTCGTATCCACGGATAGTATAAAGCCGCGTGCGAAGTATCGAATTTGCTGCGCATTTTCCGCACGTCGCTTGGTGCTTGACCATCGATAGAATCCAATACAGCAACGCGATAACGCATACGCTCACAGTGAGCTATTAACTGATGCATAACGGGCTCAACATTGGTTATATTGCCACCTTCCTTAGTAAAGCCACGAGTTGAGCCCGGTGCGGCGACTATCGAAATATCTCCCAGGTCTTCAAATGCCAATAGACCGCTTTTTAAACCGATTGCTGATTCATTACCTTCATATTTATCCGCAGTTGGTTGTAGACCATCGTTTCCGCCAGATAATTGCATGCGAACAGACCTCGTTAATACATTGTCGTTATCCAGACTGAGTGCAACCGGTGTACCATCGACAACATTGCCAAGTTGCGCCAGGGCATCGGCCACTTTTGCGCCATTGTTGGCATCGGATTCAAATACCAAAGGCACATATAGTGCAGTACTGTTCTTGGTTGGTTTTGCGGCGAACAGGTTAAAAAGCGAATTCGGATGGACCGGGTCAAATGTCAGATCCTCCCAGATCAACTCATCGCCAAACTGTCCCATTGCACTAACTGATACCGTTATCGTGATTAGATGTACCTTAGCTAGTGCGTCGAGGGTAACAATATCTGATGTATCAGCATTATCTGCATCATTGTTGCGCAAACGAATAGTGTTCTCGAGCGCTTGGACCCAATAAAATTGTCCTGCCACTGGATGTGAAGTTTTTGCTTCGGCGGCAGTTTGCGCCCAGACCACTTCTTGGTGATTGACTCCTTGCAATTGTGGCTTGTCGTGAGTATCGAACCCTAAAATGTTTTGCCCACGTTTAAAGGTAAAGGTGATGGTAAGTTCACCTGCAGCACCCGGGTAACGGGCACTGAGTTCCAGCGAATTCCTTGGTGAACCGACTGGAAGAGCCCCAGTCGAATCCCATCTAGCAATTCCATCACTCCCGCTTCTTGGCAGAAAGATTCTGGCAATATAAATTCTTGTACCACCTTCCGCGAAATAGGCGCGAACCGCCTGTGCCAGGTAGTTATGACGCGTTTCCTGCCCATCAAAGTTCAACTGATCTAAACCACCGTATATCCGTTCAAATTCCGTATAGCTTGTTAGTAGAGACGGTTCACCATCAATTGGTCCAAATCGGCAGGGTCCCACAAATCCTGTCGTGTTTGTGCTGACTCCCGCTATCGATTTTTGCCGAAAGCTTGTTTCTTCTACAAAAACTCCGGGGGCTAGATATTCAGGCATAGTCTTTCCTCATAACCGATACTTCCCGATAACGCCTTTAGATCGCTATCCACGGTTGGTT
>JBATHL010000189.1:0-4149 GCA_049666745.1 Gammaproteobacteria bacterium | reverse complement strand
CCCCAGGGTTTGCCCGAAATCCTCTTCGGGTCTGTTGATACCAAACATTGTGGCCACGTCGATCAGGCCGAGCAAGCCTATCGTACTGTTGACCGCTACACGTCCCAGTGATTGTGCCGACTTGGTTGGTGAAAGCTGCAGGACCGAATTCAAAAAGGTGTTCACATCCTTCAGGTTATCGAAGAAATTACTCACACCCTCCTCGGCAAGGTCCGGGGTGACATTTTGATAACCGCGTGTAGCCGGGAGGAAAACATATCTATCAAAGTGGTAGTTAAAGTTGTAAATACGACGGTTCATGCCTTGCCAGGGATCGTAGACAGCTGATGCACTGCGTTCCCCGGCATCCTCGGATAGAATACGGTCGGCAGAAAAAACGGGTTCCGAGTAGTTCTCCATTTGCATCGTCGGGCCAGTGCTACAGGCCGCCATTGAAAACACGGTGATCAACAGGGCGCCACGCAAGAAGTTTGTCATCATCAGGCTATCCTCAACGCGTGAACGTGTTGATCATGTGGGCCACGTTATCGCGGTAACTCATATTGCCGCAGTGCCCCCCGTAAGGGTAAATTTTCGCTCTATCCCCGAATACCTCACGAAAGAAGTCGATCTCGCCCGGTTCGAGGATAACGTCGTTTTCATTGTGCATTACGGTTATTTTTGGACTGTTGCGCAGGTAGTCCTGAATATGGGTCAAGCTCTCGGATTGCACGAACGCATCCCGGCTTGCTGCATTTTCATTGTCGCGGTAATAAGGATAGAAATACTCATGGTAGTAATCGGTAAAACCCAGTCGGTAAACAACCCGGCTTAAGGGCTGCAAATCAGTGTGACGAGTCAGCCTCATCTCCTTGGGCTTAACGTATCCATAGTTGGTCATTACATCGGAGGCAAACACCATCGAGGCGGAAGAAAGCCTGAAGGCGACGCCAATCAATGCAGCCAGCTCTTCATCTTTGAGGTCCAGAGCCCTGTAGGCGTCGTACAGAAAGTTGTCTCCCAGATCACCGCTAGATTTCTTGTAAATTTCACCAAAACCGCGCACCAGGTCCTCGAAGAATAAATTAAAGTTGTCTACGCCGCCCTGAATATTGTTTGCCATCCGGTCGAGCAGAGAAATACTGTTGTACAACGATACCGGTGGGTTGATCAGCAGCACGCGGTCAAAATTGAAGGATTTACGCTGTTCATCCAGTTTTGCCACGTAGGCCGAGTTAAAACCACCCAGGCTATAGCCGGTGAGGTTGAAACCTGTAATCTCAATATTGTCTTTATCCAGCAGGATTGTGTGAATTTTCTCCATCGCCCGGTAAAGATCCTCGGCATCGTGTTCGGCATGACCCGGCACGCCGGTGCGGGATGCGGAGATAACGAAATTGCTGAAAGTTGGAGAAGAGAGCGACACGATGTGAAAGCCGGCCTGGTAAAAAGCTCGCGCCATCTGGTAGTTGGTACCACCATTGTGGGAGGACCCGGTACCCGCGATCAGGAAGATTAACGGTGCCGCCTTTTTCTGCAAAGCCACGGAATAGAGCAACTCGCTATCGTAGAAGAACGCATCCGGTACTTCCCGGTCAGGAAAAATGGAGACGCGTCGGGATTTGAACGGTATCTTTTTCGGCAGATCTGCAAAATACTCGCTCGGTGTTCCGACGACGGTTGCGACGTACTTGTCTTTGATCGGATAGCCGTATTCTTCGGTCGCCGCCCAGCTCGATGTGGCGAGGAGCAGACCCAGCCCGATAAGGCCGCTCCGTAGTATAGAATGCTTCACCATGCTTCTCCTGCTTTTGATAGCTCGAAGTATATCAATCTATGCGTCCCTGGGAAGCAGGGATATGCTGGATTCACCCTTATCGCCTGAATAAAAAGCAGAGTTTGGCACCAGATGATAAATCCCGCCGGGCGCTACTGTTGTCCGATCATGTCGCAAGACGTATTGCGAAACCTGATGCAGATCAATCAAACCGTGATCTAAGCGAACAAATTGACGCGTTGCAACGAGAGTTCAAGCGCGCTTAGCGGTCACGCCGGACTAATAGTATTGCATCGTAAAAGCGAGGCTTTCAAATACCTTGTCAGCCCTGTCGATGAATTCGGAATCCCACTTGCCTGGATGATGAAGATGCGAATAATTCAGCACCACGGCAAGCTGTTTGCTGGCGGGATGCACGCATAACAGGGTCTGGACATCTTTTATCATGAATCCTCGCTTGCCTGATTTTACCAGCAGGGCTTGCTTGTCCTCGACAGTATGCTGTGCTCGCGCGCAGCGGGTTTCCTTTTTGCTGTAAATATCTGCCTCGAGGTTGACTACATTGTAGCGAACGCCCTCTTCGTCACCATAGCTCCCGAATGTCCTGACCTGCTCGATCAGCTGCTGATCCGAGTTGTTTGAGCGAATTCTGTATCGAGCGCTGCTTATCGTATTTACCTGGTCAAGATCTTCATTCTTTGCCTGCATAATTACGTCGTCGCCTTCTCCGGGCTCAACCAGTACCCAGCCGTCGGTGCCGGGGGGGACGAAAGAATAATTAACAGAGAAATAACGATAACGCTGGAGCTCGATATCCGTGGGGTCACAATCTCCCGTCGCCAGGCCATCCTGTTTGAGGAGCATATATTTACCAAGCAAGTTGCCATCTGCAGGGCGGTCAGCATAAGTGATGGACCAATCGACGAGGTCCGATTGCTGCAGAACAATAGAATCCCCGGCAGCATAAACTTCTCCCTTTATGCTATTGCCAAGGTTAACGTAACCACGAATCAAGCCGCTAGCGGAGGAATCTACCTCGATGTAACTGGTTCCTTCCTGATCATTAAAAGCAATCGCATAAAAAATTCCCCCGTCAGGCAACCCATCCTGAAACCGATATTCAGCTTCAGCAAAAGTTTTTTTTGCGTGATCGATACAGGGCTGCAGGGAAGCATTGAACTGTGCTTGTTCGCTAACCGATATGCGGATATATCTATTTGGTGTTTCCCATGGGTTGCTCAAATAAGGCGTTGCACAGGATGCAAGTAGGCAGGTAGCGCTCAAAATAATCGATCGGATTATCGGGTTCATCTAGCATTCCTTCTGCGGGACTAAGGGGCTGATCCGGTATTATCAGATTCGTTCCGCTAATGGCCATGTATGGGATGACGGTGATTTTACTATATTGACTGATGAACTATATCGGGTTATTTGCCTACTCCCGCGAAGAACTTTGCCCGAAGATAGCCTGTCAACCCCGGGTAATCACCGTCAAAGTGAGAACTAGGTCGCAAAAGAGTAGCCCTGTTTTTGGACTACACTCCAACGACGATGATGAATTAGCAGAACGATATGCTCGATTACCTTGCCCTCGGAATTCTGATTTTCACCGCGATTAGCCTGCTGTTTGGCGCCATCGCGATTCTCGACATTCCTTATAAAATCGCCGTAGACCGCAATCACCCCCACCAGGATGCAATCTACTATGCCGGATGGGTTAGCCTGTTCACGCTGCACGCAATCTGGCCGCTGTTGTGGATCTGGTCTGCAGTTTACCGTGAAGAATCCGGGTCGAGAGTCAGCCAGATTGACGAAGATAGCGCAATCAATGACGAGGTGGATGAAGCGGCGAACGATGCCAATGCAGATGTCGGACTGGCGGACGAAGACATTACCGACTCGGTTGCATTGCTGCGGCACAAGTTCGAAGTGCTCGATGACAGGATTGAACGCATCGAAAAGGCAATCATGGAGGCGACCCAGGCGGCTTAGCCGCGGAGGGCGAGGCAGACCTATGGAATTATTATTAATCTCTGGCTACACCGCGATCTGTATTGCGGTTTTCACAGTATTGAGAGTTCCCCTCAACAGGTGGACCGTGCCCACGGCTTCGTTCGGCGGGGTCGTGCTGACCTTTGCACTGATCCAGTTGTTGAATTACTACCATCCTTACTCGGGTATGAGTCGGCCATATCTGGTCACTACGCCGATCACAGCCAGTGTGCCCGGGCAGTTTACAGCAGAGCCGATGACGGGCGAGGAGCATAACCTGGTTGCCTGGTTTCACCAGAACAGCCTGTTACGCCTCAACCACGGTAGTGCTGCTGAAGTCACTTTCGATAGCATTCCAGGCAAGGTTTTCTCGGGCAGGGTGCAAAAGGTGATGCCGACGC
>JBATHL010000188.1:0-3838 GCA_049666745.1 Gammaproteobacteria bacterium | reverse complement strand
CTCAAGATGAATAATAATAATTAGTTCTAGAACCTGTCATCCCGCGGCTTGACCGCGGGATCCAGAAATATTGAACTGGATTCCGGCTTTCGCCGGAATGACAGGAACTGGCCGAAGATTGCCTCCTACCTGGATTTAACGAGAGTCAGCTAACGAGAAAGCTGGCGCTTAAACTCGATGCACCAGCGGCGATCTACGACCCTAATCAGACACTTAATTTCTCCTTAAGCACCAAGAGCTTTGACGACGCTGTAGCCGAGGGTATACTTGTTCTTATATGCCCAATAAGCATTGTTTTGTAGTGCGTTTCGAACGGCGAACAATCCACTCCAGCTGTTACAGTTTAAGCCACGTTAGCTAAATTATGGAATCTACAATCAGGCGAATGCAGCGAATATCTGGCATGATTGTTCCGCGGTTGATGGCTGGCCGAAAAATCGAAGGAAAACGGTGCCTGCATTACCTGCCCCTCGGATTAATATTACTCACCCTGTCCTCGGCCCTATCTGCCGCAGATCGAACCGTGCGGGCCGGTATCTATCAAAACCCCCCCAAAATCTTCCAGAGTAAAAATGGTGAGCCGCGTGGATTTTTCGTCGATTTATTGGCTGCAATAGCGCGAGTCGAAGACTGGGAAATCGAGTATGTTGCCTGTGAATGGAAGGATTGCCTTGATATGCTGGAAACGGGCGATCTTGATCTGATGGCCGATGTTGCTTTTTCTGCTGAGCGCGAGACCCGATTTGATTTTGGAAGTGAAGTGGTGTTTACCAGCTGGTCGGTAATCTATGCCAAGCCCGATCGCGAAATTAAAACCATCCCCGACCTGCACAATAAAAAAGTCGTTGTTTTAAAAGACAGTATCCAGGCAAAGGCCCTCAGAGATCTGGTCGGGAGTTTTGCAGTGACACCGCAGTTTATCGAGGTGGATAGCTTTAAACAGGGATACCAGCTGATTGAAAATAATGAAGCCGATAGCATTGCCGTCAATCGGTTTATCGGTAAAAAGCATGAGGCGACTTATAGCGCGAGGGCTACCAGCATTCTCATCGCCCCATCCTTTGTCAATTTCGCAGCAACGAAGTCGGACAACCGAGTGCTGCTTGACGCTATCGATAGACATTTACCCGGGTTGAAACAAAATCCGGATTCGGTTTATAGCCAGGCTTTCGAAGGATGGTTTGGGATCGAAAGAAAGGCGCAGACACCGGGCTGGATCAAATGGATTCTTGCCGCGATCGGTATCGTGATAATCGTGCTCGTCGCTTCGACATATGCCTTGCGTCAAATGGTAAAACGCAAAACCTTCGAGCTGGAAAATCAGAATGCAGAACTGGAGCGCTATGCGTACACGGTGTCACATGATTTAAAAACTCCGCTGGTCACAATAAAAGGTTTCCTTGGATTACTTGGCAAGGATATTGAAACAAATGATAAGGACCGGGTAAAGGCAGATATTGAGAGAATCAATAGTGCTGCCGACACCATGGGTAAGTTGTTAAACGATTTACTGGAGCTTGGCCGTATCGGTCGAGTTATGGGTAACCCGGTAACCTGTAATCTCACCGCCATTGCAAAGCAGGCGATTGAACTGGTACAGGTTAATATCGATGATCTCGGGATTGAAATCGTGATCGAAGAAATGCCGGACGTAGAAGGCGATGAAATAAGACTCGTAGAGGTTTATCTGAACCTGATTGAAAATGCTATTAAATTCATGGGCGACCAGAAATCACCGAGTATACATATCGGATTTGTCGAGAGAGATGGGATGATATGTTGCTTCGTTCGAGACAATGGTGTTGGTATAGATGCTGAATACCACGACCAGGTTTTCGGATTGTTTGAGAGGTTGAGTGCTGATGTGGGAGGTACCGGCGTAGGATTAGCGTTGGTGAAACGAATTATCGAAGTACATGGTGGCAAAATATGGATTGAGTCTGATGGCTTAGGCTTGGGTAGCTCCGTTTGGTTTACATTACCCGTATAAAGATAGCAATCTAGCAGGAAATGGTGTGCATATTAATATCGTCACGCAATAGTTGAATGTCCGCTTCTGGCGGTTCTCAGTCACCCAGGTAGCGCCTACGGGCGTCTCCTTTGAAGAAAGCTGACACTCAGAATGTCGCCACAGACGGCGGTTTCCGATCCTGAACCATCTGGTAATCGTCCGGGCATGGATTTACATCGGCGGGCAACCACCCGTCGATTTTTTCGCTATTTTTCCCTGGCTATTGTTGCGTTATCGATTTCCGCCGGATTAAGTTTTTTTCCTCTGGCTTTTTTCGAGACATTGATTTGAATCGAATTAAGTTGTCTTTCCCTGGCTTTTTTTGAGGCATCGATTTGCGGCTGTGCAAGTTGTTTTTCCCAGGCTTTCTTTGAGGCATCGATTTGCGTCCGCTTTATTCTTATCTCCTGCTTTAAACTCGATATGTCGGGATTATCGGGAAAAAAAGTTTCCAGAATCTCGAGATTTTTTTGTGCGGACAGCATATTGCCTGATCGAGTATGAACCCGGGACTTATCAGCATAATACGCGGCGATTTTATCTAATTGTTGTTTTGCGCGCCGGTTAGCTGGTGCTATGGTCAACGCCTGTTTATATAGATCGTAGGAATTTTTATTTTTGGGGGTCGTATAGTATTTTTTTGCGAAAGCTGCGTCGGCTTTAGTCAAAACATTGTCAAGTCTGCTGGTGTTGTTAATTTTATGACGAAGTTCTCGTATCGCCGAATTGTCAGGATCTATCGATTCGGCAAGACTTACTTTTGATTCGGCCTGTTTAAGATCACCTTTATTAAGCGCGCTTTGCGCCCGGGCAATTAGAATATCTACAATATCAAGCAAGCCCGATTTTGCGGTTACATTGTTCGGGCTCAGGCTTAAAACATTCTGATAGTAAAAAAGGGCGGCCTTTTTATCTGGTTCATATACGAAGCCTTTTTTCATTGCAGCGTCGGCCCGGCCAAGTAAAAGATCTATCTGCAGATTTTTTTTGTCGCTAGATAAAATTTCCTCCAATCTCTTCCCCGCAATTTTTAGTCCGGGGAATCCGGGATCGATACCATTAACAATTTCCATGCTGCCCCTTGCCTGGCTAAAGTCTCCATCATTTAAATATTGTTGGGCTTGCAGCAAGTAATATTGGCCAACTATTTTGATACCGTTTTTAGCGGCTGAATTTTCCGGGTCCCTGGCAAGAATTTGCTGATAAACGCCGAGTGCCCCGGTAGCGTTCTCACCGTAATACCTGTCAAGAGAAATCAATTTATCGGCCTTTTCAAGCAAAACGGCTAATTGCTGTTGGCGTTCTTTCTCGGGTGATATTTCACCTGGCGATAACATAGCGCCGGCAACAATAACGGCTATGATAACGGCCACTATCAGGCGAACCTCGGAACGTTTTAATCGCTCTCGTACCAAACGACGGAAGGGGAGAGCTTGCTCATTGGTCGCTGCAGCATGGGCTATATGCGTTTGATCTTTACGCGTGTATGCAATAGCTTCGGCTGTTGTATGCTGATTGACATCATCGTCGGAACTCTCCACCTCGTCCGGCTCATAAAGCGTCTGGTACTCGGTTTGGTCGGGTTCTGCATCATCGCCAGGACCCTCCACCTCATCTGCTTCATCATCTGTTAGTAGTCCAGTAAGATCGAGTTGGGTATCATCGCCAAAATGCTCCAACACCACCGGTTCTGGATCAGGTGGCTCTTCGGCTAGTTCGAGTTGGGTATCATCGTCAGCGTTTTTTTGTTTATCCAGTCCTGTTACTGGTCTGTTACCGATCTCTATTGGTACGTAGTCTGCCGGCAGGATGGCGGGCAGACCCGGA
>JBATHL010000187.1:0-10369 GCA_049666745.1 Gammaproteobacteria bacterium | reverse complement strand
ATAGATATCGTGGTTTATAATCGCGACTTTCCCCGTATCGGAATGCTGGGTGCCAGTGAGGCCTACCTTTACGAATCGGTGCTCGCGGTATTCTCAGTCAGAGCCAAGTTTATCCGTAAAACCTTTTTTGACTCCCTCAACGCCTGTGCATCGCTGGCTCAACTCGAAACCAATATCGATAAAGCCGTGCTGGTCAAACTGGCCAGGAAAAATGGATTAAAACCCGCCCCTAACAAGAAGTTTGTACATGAAGACCCATTGCGCACGGCCCGCTTCGAATTGATCGGCAGACCGCCAGCCTTCGTATTCGGCTTTAGCGGAATGAAACACAGCCACCGACAGTTACAGGAAAATGTCGAACTGTGGCTGAACAATCGCCGGGAAGAGGCGATCGATACCCCGATGAAGGCGTTACCCGCAGTCATCGCGACCCAGGGCTGTTTCGCCTGGCGTAACGCGGCACCGCTGGCCTTGAGCAATCGTGAATTGCTCGGTATCGGTACCGACGATGCGCCGGTGCGCCTGATCGTATTGCAGCTACTTTACCTGCTCAATCGACGCTTGAATGTAACCGCCGACGGCTATGGACTGAAACCGAGCCTGAATGCATACCTGAGCCAATTCTCGGCACCAAATTTCGAAATCGGCGTAGGTAACGTAGCGGAGTTAATCAATCTCAAGAAAAAAGAGAGTGCGGAAACAGAGAGTGCAGCCGCTGATCCTGGAACCATATCTGCACGTTACGAGCCCGCGCGCGACCACTCTCCGGTCGTCGAGGCTCCAGCCGAAGCCGCACCAGAACTGCCGCAAAAGATAGCTGCACCTGCAGACGACCTGCAAGCCGCAGACCAGGCTGGCGTTTTTGACAAACCGTCACCATTTGCGTCAGCGCCCGTGCCGCCAGCAGCGGCTCCGGCTCCGGTTGCCCCTGATACTGATTCTCAAGCCAAAGACGAGGCAGCTGTATTTGACAAGCCATCCCCGTTCGCATCGGCACCCGTGAAACCGGTTGAAGATTCGCCTCCCGCAGCGGCAGCACCACTTGGTTCTGCACCCATTCCGCCGATGGGAGGCTCTACCGACACCAGTGCAGCAGCGGAAAATACGCCTCCGAGAACTCCATTGGGATCTGCACCGATTCCGCCAATGCAGGACTCTGCTCCAGCAGCAGCTCCGTTAGGGTCCGCACCTATTCCGGCAACCAAACCAGCAGCGAGCGCAGCAAAATCCAGGCCTGCTGCCGCCATCATTCCGCCCAAACCCCCGGTTGATTTCGACCTCGGCTCAGCGGACGATGACGCGAAAGAAGATAAAGTCGAAGCGGAAGAAGACGAATTTATCAATACGGTCGTGATCCCGCCGAACGCCGCGGCATCGAGCAAGAAAGTCGGGAATAACTCAACCGATGCTTTTATTGCGCGTGTCAAGGAGCAGCTATCGACTCCCGAGCAAATGCCCGCAGATAAAAAAGACTTTTCCTCGACCATCCCACAATAAGTGTTGTCGCCTGCCAGGTCTCTGGCGGGCGACACCGCTGCAAGCTACACAAAACAGCTTTATCCAGTTAAAAACCCACCAAAGCTTGCCGGCAAACCAGTCAGCATGGCAGACCTGGATTTTCCTGCTGCATTGATTTGACTGGCATGATATAAATCAAGGCGGCAGATAAACGAACGATCTAGTATCCGCCCTGATCTTAAACTTAATTCATAAAGGCGTAATCATGAGAAAAAACATTGCAATAATCGCGCTTACCGCGTTCTGCCTGAATTCCTCCATAGGATTCGCAGGCGACGCAGCTGCAGGTAAGACCAAAGCTGCATCCTGTGCGGCCTGTCACGGCCCGGCCGGCATAAGCTCGAATGACATCTGGCCCAACCTGGCAGGACAAAAAAACGGCTACCTGGTAGCCCAGATGAAAGCATTCCGTGATGGTCAACGAAAAAGCCCGATGATGTCGCCGATGGCCGCCCCACTTTCCGATACTGATATCGACAATCTGGCTGCATACTATTCCAGCCTGGGTCAGTAATTACCCGAGCTGTGGTTTCTTGCCGGGCGACAGTTAAATTGTCCGGCTAGAACCAGATCTTCAACTTAAGTATTAAATCAGGCCAGTGTCAGCACTGGCCTTTTTGCTTATGTCAGCTCAAAACCTGTAAATAAATACATCCTGCTCCCCGATTTATCCACGCTGCTCGCTGACTATTCCTGTCGTCCGGCGCCAGGCGAAACATCCTCACAATCGCTGGTCTTTTGCTTTTGACAAAAGTCAAGGAAAGGCCGCCAGTAGAAGCTTAATGTCACTCTCGAAAACAAGTTTATTCGATCATTTTGTTAAATATTGATTCATTTAGTCAATCAGGAGCATGCTTCGATGAGTATCACACAAAAAACCAGACGCGGTTTGATATTGCTGACCGCGAGTATAGGGTTTGCCACGCTATCAGGGACAGCCCTCGCCGCGAAAAAATTTACGCCATTGAACGAGGCAGAGTTTGAGAAGGCAAAGGGTATGTACTTCCAGCGTTGTGCCGGTTGCCACGGTGTTTTGAGAAAAGGCGCTACGGGTAAAAGTCTGTTGCCGGAACCCAATAAAGCAAAGAAGTCCAAGGGTACCCTCAAACTCGGCACCAAGCGGCTTTCCAAAATCATCAAAATTGGTACCGAAGGTGGTATGAACAACTTCGACGATATTTTCAGCGACGAAGAAATCAACCTGCTGGCCCGTTACATCCAGATGGAACCGCCGGTACCACCGGAAATGTCCCTGGCACTGATGAAAGAGCGCCACAAGGTTTTCATCGAGCCGAAGGATTACCCAACCAAGCCACTGCATGGCCGTAACTGGGAAAACTTTTTCGTGGTCATCGAGCGTGACGCCGGCAAGATCGCTATCATCGACGGCGACAAGCACGAAATCGTCGATCATATCGATACCGGCTACGCGGTGCATGTCATCAAGGCAACCGAGCATCACGATCTCGAGAAACCGGTTGGTGGAGTACCTGGACGCTTCTGGTACACCCAGGGCCGCGACGGCAAAATGACCAAGATCGACCTGTGGCAAAAGCCCGGCAGCATGCTGGTCGCCGAAGCACAGATGGCATACGACGCACGTGACGTGGCGGTATCCGGAGACGGCAAGTACGTTATCGGCGGCGCTTACTGGCCACCGCATTTCGTTATCCTCGACGCCGTCACCATGGAACCTCTGAAAGTGGTCTCAACCCGCGGGGTCAACGTCGATGGCGATTATGTCAACGAGTCACGGGTCGCAGCGATTTACACGACCCCGAAACAATCCTCATTCTGGGTAGCAATGAAAGAGCTGGGTCAGATGTGGCAGGTGGATTACCGAGACCTGGATAACCTCAACATCAAGCAGGTCAATTCAGCCAAGTTCCTGCACGATGGCTTCTTTGACCCAACCGGACGCTACTTCCAGATCGCCGCTAACGCGTCCAACAAGATGGTTATCGTCGATTCGAATACCGGCAAGCTTGAAGCCATGATCGATACCGCGAAACTACCGCATCCCGGACCCGGTGCGAACTGGAATGATGCGCAATGTGGACCCGTCGGTGGTACCACCCACCTCGGCGAAGGCAAGGTCACTGTCTGGGGCAACGATCCCAAGGGTCACAAAGATGCAGCCTGGAAGGTTTGCTACACGGTCGATACCGATGGTCCAGGCGTATTCATTCGCACCCATCCGAAATCCGATTTTGTGTGGGCTGACCAGACCAAGCACCCTGAGCCTGTCATCCAGCAAAGCGTCAAGGTCATCGACAAGAAGACCCGCAAGGTGGTCAAGACGATTCGGGTAACCGAGGAAGAGGGTAAGGCCGCGGTGCACATGGAGTTCAATGCCGACGGATCTGAAGTCTGGGTTTCAGTCTGGAACCGCAAGGATGCCGGCAATCCAACCGGTGAAATCGTGGTTTATGACTCCAAGACGCTGGAAGAAATCAAGCGTATCAAGGGTCTGACCACGCCGACCGGCAAGTTCAATGTCTACAACCGCACCAATCACGTAACCTGATATTTCCTCAAGTTTTAGCGTGATGTAATACCAGGGCGGGCATACCCGAAAGTGTGTCCGCCCTTTTTTAAACCTGGTATTTCGCAAGCGTCCCGCGGGATGTTTACGAAACAAGCAAAAATCAAAAGGTAATAAAGCATGGCTGATTCGTCTCGAAAATTTGGCATGATGTCGCGCAAGGTCGTGTTGGGAACAACCGTCGGCGCAGCCCTGTTCTTCATGATCGTCGGCGTCATTTTCTGGGGCGGTTTCAATACCGCGATGGAAGCAACCAATACCATGGAGTTCTGTATCTCCTGTCACGAGATGGAAGAAAACGTGTACCGTGAATACACCACGACGGTGCACTACAGCAACCGCAGCGGCGTGCGTGCTACCTGCTCCGATTGCCACGTACCCGATCCCTGGGTGCACAAGGTGGTGCGCAAGGTACAGGCCAGCAACGAAGTCTTCCACAAGGTTCTGGGATCGATTGACACGCCCGAGAAATTCGACGCCAAGCGCCTGCAGCTGGCGAGAAACGTGTGGAAAGCGATGAAGGCGACCGATTCGCGCGAGTGCCGCAACTGCCACGACTTCGACTCGATGAATCCGGAAAATCAGAAAAAACGCTCGCGCAAGCAGCATATCCTCGGCATGGAACAGGGCAATACCTGTATCGACTGCCACAAGGGCATCGCGCACAAGAAGGTGCACGACGAGTTAACCGAGGACGAACTGGTGGCGATGGAGCAACCACGCGAAGAAGACAAGCGGCCGATTCCACCGCAGTGGCAGGCTTTCATCGATGACGCCAGCGAAACAACCAAGGTCGCCATGGCAACCACGGAAGTTGACGAGCCCGAGGCCAGCCCTGAAGCGGATACCGAGACAACCGTGGCCGTCGAGCCCGCCGAAACCGAAGTCGCGCAGGCTGACACCGCGGAAACGGTTACGTCTTCCGCACCCGCGGTTGCAGGCGGCAGCGTCGACTGGTCGGCGATCGAGGCCTACCCCGTTACCCTGTTTTACACGGGCCAGGCGTCGATGGAATGGATGCTCAAGGGCAGTGACCATGGTGGCAAACGTGCTTTAGTCACCGGCGACCGCTGCTTCGACTGCCACGAAGAGGAAGAAGTTGATATCGGCGATCTCATCGTCAGCGGTGAAAAGGCCGAGGAAACCCTGATCCCGGACAAGCGCGGCAGCATCCTCGTCAACATCAAGGCGGCCCACGATGCCGATAACCTCTACATGCAGTTCCAGTGGGAAGACGGCGAGCATACGCCTGTGCCCTTCGTCGACGGCGGCAAGATGGACCCGGAAAATCCGATCAAGCTCGCGGTTATGCTCGCCACTGACGACGAGGATAATCCGCAGGTCGAATACGCGGAACGCTCCGGCTGCTGGCAGACCTGTCACCACGACCTCAACTACATGCCGCACCAGCCGGACGAAGCCCAGCTCAGCGGTCCTCTGGCTTCACGCCTCGATTTGAGCGAAGGCTATACCAAGTACCTCAAGGAAAGCCGCAGCGAAATCGAAATCGAGGGCAAGGATGGCGCAATGCGCGGCGGCTGGGACAAGCTCAGGGACCAGGCTGAGATCGATGCTGCACTCGCCAACGGTTCATTCATGGACCTGTTACGCTACAAGTCCGGCACCGGCGAATCTGAAGACGGCCATATCCTCGAGCAGCGTGTCATGAGCGGCGGTCAGGGTGTCAGCTTCAGCGGCGGCCTCACCGACGGCATGTGGACTATCGAAATGGTGCGCAAGCTGACCTCGGACAAACCCGGCGACGTGAGCATGAGCGTGGATAATTGGTACAATATCGGTTTTGCGATTCACGACGATTACACCAGCAGTCGCTTCCATCATGTCTCCCTCGGATTCAAACTGGGATTCGACGACGAGGATGCCGAGATCAACGCAATTGGACAGTAATCGAACCAGACTGTGATGTTCTACATGAAGAATCGTTTGCTCAGTGTTCCTCTAGTGTTGTGTTTGGCCAGTTTTGCCGTCTCCGCGGGTGACGACGCCGCGGTACTGGTTTATATCAAGGACTTCAAATTCGTCCCGCAGCACATCACCATCAAGGTGGGACAGACCATCACCTGGGAAAACCGTGAAAAGCGCCAGTATCACAGCGTCTGGTTCGAGGCGCTGGGTGAGGCGGAACCGGAAGATTACCTTTTCTCCGAGGATACCTATGAGCGTAGCTTCGATAAATCTGGTACCTTTCCCTACCGTTGCGGGCCGCATCCTGAAATGACGGGCACCGTAACGGTAACCGAGTAAATCTTCCCGCGCGACGCCGGAAATCCGAGGTCATAAAAATGTCACCCAACGGTGTAAACCTGAAATCCGCCCTGCTCTGCCTGTCACTGGTCGTGCTGGCACCTGCCATGGCCGCCGATGCGCCGGCGCTTTACCAGAAACACTGCGCCGAATGCCACAACGCGCAGCGCCTCGGCGGCATGGGCCCCGCCTTACTACCTGGAAACCTCAAGCGCCTGCGTAAAAAGGCGGCGGTAGAGGTGATCAGCAATGGTCGTATCGCGACGCAGATGCCAGCATTCAAACAAACCCTGGCGGCAGAAGAAATCGAGGCGTTGGCGGAATATATTTATACGCCCGCGAGCCAGACCATCGTCTGGGGCCTGGATGAAATCAACGCCAGTCATATTCAGCACAACCTCGAAGTTAATCTGTCAGACCAGCCGGTATTCGCGGTTGACGATCCACTCAATCTGTTCCTCGTCGTCGAGTTGGGCGACCATCACGTGACCCTGCTCGACGGTGATCGCCTGGAGCCGATCCATCGATTCAAATCACGCTTCGCACTGCATGGCGGCCCCAAGTATTCGAACAAAGGCCGCTTCGTGTACTTCGCCTCGCGCGACGGCTGGATCAGTAAGTACGATATCTACAACCTCAAGCTGATCGCCGAAATCCGCGCCGGCATCAATACGCGCAACCTCGCAGTGTCTCACGACGGCCGCTACGTTATGGTGGCGAACTATCTGCCACATTCGCTGGTGTTGCTCGATGCCGTCGACCTCAAGCCGATCAGGTATTACGAGGTGAAAAATAGCGAGGGCAAGACGTCGCGCATCTCCGCGGTTTACACTGCGCCCCCCCGTGACAGTTTCATCGCCGCGCTCAAGGATATACCCGAGGTCTGGCAAATTAACTACGCCGACGATCCACCCGTCGGTTTCGGCCAGTGGATGCACGATTACAATCCTGAATCAGGCGAAAAGCCGGAAATTGAAAAATTTCCGGTACGCCGTATCCCGGTCAACGACTATCTCGACGACTTCTTTTTCGATCAGGAATACGTCTCTATCATCGGCGCCTCTCGCGAAGGTAGGGGTCAGGTAGTCGATCTCGACGTCGGCCGGGTCATCGTGCCAGATCTGGCGCTGCCGGGCATGCCGCACCTCGGCTCCGGTATCACCTGGGAGTACCAGGGCAAAACCGTGCTGGCGACACCGAACCTGCGCGAAAACAAGGTCAGCGTGATCGATATGGAAAACTGGGAGACAATCAAGCATATCGAGACCCTGGGCCCCGGATTTTTCATGCGCAGCCACGAGAAAACGCCTTACGCCTGGGTAGATGTATTCTTCGGCCCCAACAAGGATGTGATGCATGTTATCGACAAGCGCAGTCTGGAAATAGTAAAGACGCTGCGCCCGGTACCGGGCAAGACGGCGGCGCATATAGAATTCACGCGCGACGGTAAATACGCATTACTCAGTATCTGGGACCCGGACGGGGCCGTTATCGTTTACGACGCAGCGACGCTGGAGGAAGTCAAACGCCTTCCGATGAACAAGCCGTCCGGCAAATACAACGTGTACAATAAGATCACGCGCTCCGCGGGAACCAGTCACTAACTCATATATTGCACGAGTCCGATTTATGACGCTCGATGAATTAATTCCCCTGATGCCGCCGTTTCAGGCAGCTGCCAACACCGTTTCCACCGTCTTGTTGAGCGCAGGATATTATTTCATCCGTAGCGGTAACCGCGGCATACACCGTAACTGCATGCTGGCTGCGCTGACGGTGTCGGCTGTATTCCTGGTCTCCTACCTGACCTATCACAACCTGGTGGGATACGCCCCGTTCGCCGGTCAGGGCTGGATCCGACCGATCTATTTCACGCTGCTGGGCTCACACATCGTGCTTGCCGCGATGATCGTGCCGCTGGTGCTGCTAACGGTCTGGTTCGCAGCCACCGGTAATTTCACACGTCACCCCTGGATCGCTCGCTGGACCTTACCAATATGGCTCTATGTATCGGTTTCCGGGGTGGTGATCTATATCCTCGGATTCCATATCTATAAACCCGAAATCTAACCATGGATTAGCAATGCAATTTGTTTACTACACCCTGGCAGCCATCATACTTTACTTTTTATCTGACTGGATTTTGCTCCAGATCGAGAAATTTCGCGGTGAACCCTTCAAACAACAGCGTTCGACCGTATTCCTGCTCATCATCATGGTGTTGGCGGTTGCGTCGTTCAAAGCGATCGAACTGCTAATTACCGGCTAGCCTGTTTTCGCCTTCGACAGAAAACCTCGGGGACAGGCCACGTTTTTCGCCATACATTTCGACCCAGGCTCCGATAGCACCGAAAAACGTGGTCTATCCCCAATTTACTGCCTGGTTTTACCCCGGATCATGATAGTTTACTTCCTCGCCGCTTAATCCTGACCGTGTCATGACCAAACCTGATTTACCAACCGTAAGCCGACGCCAGGCGACCATTGCTTTCGCGCTGGGAACCCTGTTTTTCGGCTATGCCTTTGTACAGCGCGTATCGCCAAGTGTCATGACCAATGAACTGATGAGCGACTTTGCGGTGGGTGGCGCCGCCCTGGGTTCACTGTCGGCGTTTTACTTTTACGCCTACGCATCGATCCAGTTACCCGTGGGTATGCTGACCGACCATTTCGGGCCGCGCAAGCTGATGAGCTTTGCCGCCGCGCTCTGTGCACTCGCATCGATAGGATTTGCATTTAGCGATTCGGTGTTCACGGCATCGCTCGGTCGTGCGCTGATTGGCGGTACGGTCGCGTTCGGTTTTGTCGGTACCCTGGCGATTGCGGGCTACTGGTTCAAGCCAACCCAATACGCCCTGCTCGCCGGACTGCTACAAACAGTCGGTATGTGCGGCGCTATTTTCGGCCAGGCGCCGTTACGCCAGATGGTCGAATCGATTGGCTGGCGCGGCACGATTCATGTCCTCGCACTGGTGGCGCTGGTACTTGCACTGCTGCTATTTTTCCTGGTGCCGCTACGCTCCAGCGAACAAAAACGACACGGACCGGGACCCGGAATTCTAAAAGGTCTACACGCGGTCACCACCAACCCGCAAACCTGGATCTGTTCGATCATCGGTTTCGGTATGGCGGCAACCATGCTCGCCTTTGGTGGCTTGTGGGGCGTGCCCTGGCTGGTTAGCGTGCAAGACTATACAACCACCGAGGCAGCGGCGGTGACCTCGATGATTTTTGTCGGCTGGGCCATATTTTCACCCCTGGCCGGCTGGGCCTCGGATCGAATGGGGCGGCGTAACATTATTCTGCTGGCCGGTTCGATGATTGCACTGATGGCGCTGGCGCTCCTGGTTTACTACACCCCGAACAAAACCCCCTGGCTGATGTTTCTAATTTTTGTCATAGGCGCGGGCGGGAGCGCGATGACAGTTTGTTTTGGTTCGGTCAAGGAGTTGAACGATGCAAACTACAGCAGTACGTCGCTGGGTTTGATGAACATGTGTATCGTCGGTTCGGGCGCAGTAATGCAACCGCTCATCGGCTGGTTGCTGGATCTGAACTGGACAGGTGAGATGCTGGATGGTGCACGCGTTTATGCGGCAAGTAATTACAGCCTGGCGTTTACCAGTTTACTGATACTGAACTTCACCGCATTTGTGGCCGCGCTATTTCTGCGCGAAACGCATTGTCGGCAGCTTGTCTAAGCAGTGCTGGTTGCCATTTATCCGGGTAAATCAGGGTAGCCTGTCGCAATATTCTGCAATAGCGGGGCTTCAATCAGGCTACGCCTAATACCCGTCACATTGCCTGTCGAGAGGGTTATCATTGGTGCCACAATTATGCATCTATAATTTGGTGAACATCAGGAGGATTTATGACTTTTACCAGTGAAGCCGCGATATTGCGGGAATTTGGGGCGCCGGAAGTTTTTGCTCTGCACGAAATAGAATTGCCCTGGCCCGGCGGTGCGGATGATGTGCTGGTGCGTATGGAAGCCGCGGGGGTCAATCCCGCTGACACATTTTTTCGTGCCCTGGGTACCTA
>JBATHL010000186.1:0-13134 GCA_049666745.1 Gammaproteobacteria bacterium | reverse complement strand
GTTGTCGTCGATACGCTCACCGGCGAATTCAAGTTACTGCAGGCCGATATCCTGCACGATGCCGGCAACTCGATTAATCCTGCGATCGATATCGGCCAGGTAGAGGGCGCTTACATCCAGGGCATGGGCTGGCTGACCAGCGAAGAGTTGTGCTGGAACGAACAGGGTCGGCTCACCACTCATGCTCCCTCGACTTACAAGATTCCGACCGTCACCGATTGTCCGGCAAAATTCACTACCCGGCTTTATCGGAATCGCAACGTCAAGGATACGATTCTGCGCTCCAAGGCAGTCGGAGAACCACCTTTACTGTTACCCTTCTCGGTGTTTTTCGCCATCCGCGATGCGATAGCAAGTCTTGCCGACAACCGCATCAACCCACCGTTGCGGGCGCCGGCGACGCCGGAAGCCATCCTCGATGCGATCGATGCGCTGCGTGCGGAGACCAAATGAGCGCCTGGCAGGACAGCGTAGCCGAACTGCGCCGCAACAAAATTCCTGCGGTGCTGGTTAGTGTCGACTCGATCATTGGCTCGACGCCGCGCGAACCGGGCGCAAAAATGATTGTTACCGCCAGCGGGCTCTACGGCACGATAGGCGGCGGCAATCTCGAATACCAGGCCACTCGTATTGCGCGTAACCAGCTTGCGCGTGGTGCCGAAGACGGCCTGCAGCGTTTTCCGCTCGGCGCCGGCCTCGGTCAGTGTTGCGGTGGACTGGTTAACCTGATGTTCGAAAAACTCGGCGACAATAGTGACTGGGACGAGCTTATGCGTGACGCCGAGCGCGTCGAACTCTACCTGTTCGGCGCGGGTCACGTCGGTCAGGCGGTGGTGCGTGCGCTGCGCGATCTGCCTTTCAGGATTCACTGGATTGATACGCGTGACGATATCCTGCCGCAAGACCCGCCCCCCGGGGTCAGTACCACCTGCACCGATACGCCCGAAGCTGAAGTTGACGCGGCAGCGGCGGCCAGCTATTTCCTGGTGATGACGCATGATCACAGTCTCGATCAACGGCTCAGCGAGCAAATCCTACTGCGTGACGACTTCGCTTATTTCGGCTTGATCGGTTCGCTTTCGAAGCGGCGTAACTTTGAAACTCGCATGCAGCGTCGTGGCATCAATCCGCAAAAGTTCGAACGCATGACTTGCCCGATCGGGATCGACGGCATTCACAGTAAACAACCCGCTCAGATCGCGATTTCGGTTGCTGCCGAAATCCTGCAGGTATACGATCGTGCGCATAACAATAAAGATAGTAATAATAAAATGCTTTCGACACTCGGGGGGAGACCATGACATCCGCTACGGATGACAGCCAGGATTATCGGCTGGAGCTGCACGGCATTACTAAAATCTATCCATCGGTAATCGCCAACGACGATGTGTCGTTAGCGGTAAAGCGGGGCGAAATTCACGCGGTACTCGGCGAAAATGGTGCCGGCAAGTCAACCCTGATGAAAATGATCTATGGCGTCGCCAAACCGGATGCTGGTGAAATGAAATGGGACGGTGAGGTGGTTCATGTAGAGAATCCCGCGCATGCCCGCAGCCTCGGCATCGGCATGGTGTTCCAGCATTTCTCGCTGTTCGAAACCCTTACCGTGGTCGAGAATGTTGCCCTGGCCCTGCCCGGTAATCCAGACCTGAATCAGCTCGCCGAGCAGATTACCGAAGTTTCGAATCGCTATGGTCTGCCGGTAGACCCGCAACGCCTGGTGCACGCACTGTCCGTCGGCGAGCGTCAACGGGTCGAGATTATTCGGTGTCTGCTGCAAAACCCGAAATTGCTGATCATGGATGAACCCACCTCGGTGTTGACTCCGCAGGCGGTGCGCAAGCTGTTCGATACCCTGCGCCAGCTCGCCGCCGAGGGTTGCAGTATTCTTTATATCAGCCACAAGCTGGATGAAATCCAGGAGCTATGCCATGTCGCCACGGTGTTGCGAGATGGCAGGGTAACCGGCGATTGCATTCCCGCCGAGGAAACCCCGAAATCGATGGCCAGCCTGATGATCGGTAAAGAGCTGCCGGTGCCCGAGCATACCGCAGCCAGCGAAACGGGTGAGGTTCGCCTGCAGTTGAATCGATTGTGCAAAGTTTCCGATGATCCGTTCGGCACCGATTTGCAGGATATCGAGCTTGAAGTACGTTCCGGAGAAATTCTCGGCATCGCCGGAGTATCCGGTAATGGGCAGCAGGAGTTGCTGTACGCACTCTCAGGCGAGATCCCGGTTAGCGGCGCGGATTCCATCGTGGTCTGCGGTAAACCGTCGGGACGGGATATGCCTGACCAGCGTCGCAGCAGCGGCATGGGTTTCGTCCCCGAAGAACGTCTCGGTCGCGGCGCAGTGCCACGGATGTCGCTGACCGAGAATGCACTGCTGACGGCGCACCGCGCCGGAATGCTCAAACACGGCATGATCCAGTTCGATAAGATTTCTGCATTTGCGCGCAAGTGTATCGATGATTTCAATGTCAAGTGCGGTGGCGAAGAGCACGCCGCCAACTCGCTCTCGGGCGGAAACCTGCAGAAGTTCATCATGGGCCGGGAAATTTTACTTGCGCCGAAACTGCTGGTGGTCGCACAACCGACCTGGGGTGTCGATGTCGGTGCCGCGGCATTTATCCGCCAGGAATTGATCGATTTGCGCAGCGAGGGCGCCGCGATTCTGGTGATTTCGGAAGAACTCGAAGAGCTGTTCGAAATTTCTGACCGTATTGCGGTAATCGCGGAAGGTCGCCTGTCGCCAGCAAAGAAACTGTCCGATACCAATATCGATGAGATCGGGGTCTGGATGAGCGGCATGTGGGAACAGCCTGCGCCCGCCGGGGTGGTCGCCCATGATTAGACTGGAACGGCGTCCTGAAGCCTCGCAGGTGATGTCTTATGCCTCGCCGCTAATTGCGATTGTGTTGATGTTGATCGGTGGTCTGCTGCTGTTTGCTTTCCTTGGTAAAAATCCACTCGAGGGATTCAAGGTTTTCTTCATCAACCCCATCAGCGATTGGTACGGCGTATCGGAACTATTTCTCAAGGCGACCCCGTTGATGCTGATCGCGGTCGGGCTCGCGGTCGGATTTCGCGCCAATGTCTGGAATATCGGTGCCGAGGGGCAGTTGATCGTCGGTGGCATTGCAGCCAGCGCCGTGGCGCTGTACTTTCATGAAGCGGAAGGTGCGCATGTGCTGATCCTGATGGTTATTGCCGGTGGAATCGGTGGCATGCTGTGGGCGGCTATCCCGGCTTTTTTGAAAACCCGTTTCAACACCAACGAGATCCTGGTGTCATTAATGCTGGTGTATGTCGCCCAGCTGTTGGTGTCCTGGTTGGTACATGGACCCATGATGGATCCGGATGGCTTCAATTTCCCGCAATCCCGAATGTTTGAAGATTCGGCATTGCTGCCATTGTTGAACGATGAGAATCGGCTCAATTTAGCTTTCGTCTTTGCGCTCGGCGCATTGCTGGCTGGATATATTTTCATGTTTCGCAGCTTTGCCGGATTCCAGATGCAGGTAGCCGGTTACGCTAAGGATGCGGCGCGTTACGCAGGATTTTCGGCCAAACGCATGATCTGGATCGGATTGTTGAGCGGTGGCGCGATGGCTGGTTTTGCCGGTATGTCGGAGGTCGCGGGACCGATGGGGCAGCTCACCGAGCACGTCTCCAGTAATTACGGTTTCGCCGCAATCATCGTCGCTTTCGTCGCGCGCCTGAATCCGGTTGGAATATTCTTCGCCAGCCTGTTGATGGCCCTGCTTTATCTTGGCGGCGAACAGGCGCAGCAATACATGAATCTGCCGTCATCGATTTCCAATGTATTTCAGGGTATGTTGCTGATGTTCCTGCTGGGCTCGGACGTATTAATTAATTATCGCGTGTGCTGGAAGGAGGCCAGGGCCTGATGGATGCCTCGATTCTAAGTTCGATATTATTCGCCACTATCGTCGCCGGCACACCGCTGATTATTGTCGCCCTGGGCCAGTTGATCGCCGAAAAATCCGGCGTATTGAACCTCGGCGCCGAGGGTATGATGGCAATGGGTGCGATCGCGGGATTCGCGATAACCCTGCATACCGGCAGTCCCTGGTTGGGCGTGCTGGCCGGCATGGCGGCGGGTGCGCTGATGGCCTTCCTGTTCGCGATCGTGGTACTGACGCTGATGGGTAACCAGGTGGCATCCGGACTGGCGCTGTCGATTCTGGGTGTCGGTCTGTCCGCTTTTATCGGCAAGCCTTATGAATCAGAAATTCTGCCGACAGTCGGGGCGATCCGGATTCCCTTGCTGGCCGACATTCCGATTATCGGTGCGCCGCTGTTTAATCAGCAGGCGCTGGTTTATTTATCCTGGGTTCTGTTTGGCGCCATCGTCTGGTTCCTGTATCGCAGTCGTCCCGGCCTGGTGTTGCGCGCAGTCGGTGAGTCGCCATCATCGGCACATTCGATTGGCTACCCCGTGATCCGGATTCGTTACCTGGCAACCATATTCGGTGGCGCGATGGCGGGTGTTGGCGGTGCTTTCCTGTCGGTATTCTATACCCCGCTCTGGGTGGAAGGCATGGTCTCGGGCCGGGGCTGGATTGCGATAGCACTGGTCGTTTTTGCGACCTGGCGGCCGTTCCGGGTGATGGTCGGCGCCTACCTCTTTGGTGGGGTCATGGTGGCGCAATTATTTGTCCAGGGTTCGGATCTCGGATTCAACATTCCGTCGCAATTTTTATCGGCGCTACCCTACCTGGCGACCATTATTGTGCTGGTGATCATTTCACGCGACCAGAACACGGTTCGTCTCAATGCACCGGTGTCCCTGGGACAGCCGTATCGACCGGAGGCCTAGGCGCTTCAGCATGCGTTAATCAATGAAAGACTATAAATCAAGGGTCGTAAAACCTGCAAACAGTAACTTTAAACAAGAACCCCGGGAGGGTTGAGAAATGGCTTTAACAAAGATAGTGATTAAAAAACTGGCTTTCGTCACGCTGGTCTGTGCGATGACCGGTGTCAGTATGGCGGCTGACAATGTCGGCTTCGTTTACGTGAGCCCGATCGGTGATGCGGGTTGGACCTACCAGCACGACCTGGGCCGCTTGCAGCTGGAAAGAGAAACCGATGTTACCACCAGTTATGTAGAAAATGTGGCCGAAGGCTCTGATGCCGAGCGTGTTATTCGTGAAATGGCCAAGCGCGGTGACAAGGTCGTCTTCGCCACCAGCTTCGGCTACATGAATTATACGCTCAAGGTGTCCAAGAAGTTCCGCGACACTGCATTCGTGCATGTCACCGGTTACAAGCTCGGCAAGAATATGGGCCTGGTAAATGCGCGTTTTTATGAAGGGCGTTACCTGACCGGCGTCATTGCCGGCGAAATGACGAAATCGAATATTCTTGGTTACGTTGCGGCTTTCCCGATTCCCGAAGTGTTACGGGGTATCAATGCCTTCATCAAGGGCGCGCGCAGCGTTAATCCCGAGGCCGAATTGCGGGTCATCTGGGTGAACTCCTGGTACGACCCGGGCAAGGAGCGCCAGGCCGCAATTACCCTGATATCACAGGGTGCCGATATGGTTACCCAACACACCGATTCTACCGCGGTAGTACAGGCGGCCGAGGATGAAGGCGTGTACGCCTTCGGTTACCACTCCGACATGTCCAAGTATGGCCCCAGGGCGCACCTGACCGCGACTACCCATCACTGGGGTGATTACTATGTCAAGACGATCAAGGAAGTGCAGGCTGGCAACTGGGCTCCTGTCAGTATCTGGGGCGGCTATCCGCGGAAAATGATAAAGCTGGCGCCGTTGAACGATGCCATCCCGGAGGAGTTGCAAAACCGTATCAGGAACATGGAAGAGCAGCTGGCAGCGCGCGAGCTGCACCCGTTTGCCGGTCCGGTGATCGACCAGAGCGGGGCAACCATCGTGCCGGCCGGGAAGAATATGAGCGACGAGCAACTCAACAAGATGAATTATTATCTCCAGGGCGTGGTCAGCACGATTCCAAACTAGGCATAACCGGGTAGCGCTGCCCCGGCAGCGCTACCCGGCGTCATCTCCGGCTTAAATTAATTTATGGAAGCATACCTCCTCGACTGGGCTAATTTACTGGTGCGCTGGCTGCATTTTATCGCCGGCGTGGCCTGGATTGGCGCCTCGTTTTACTTCGTCATGCTCGATAGTTCGCTGAGTAAACCGGCGCGCAAACAGGACGTGGAACGCGGTGTCAGCGGTGAACTCTGGGCGGTACATGGTGGCGGCGTCTATCAGAGCCAGAAGTTTCTGCTCGGGCCGCAAGGCGAGCCGCTCGCGGAAAACCTGCACTGGTCGAAATGGGAAGCCTATACCACCTGGCTCTCCGGCATGGGCCTGCTCGCCATCGTTTACTGGTTCGGCGCTACGACTTACCTGATCGATCAGCAGGTCATGGCTTTGAGCCCGGCAGCGGCGATTGCCATCAGCGTTGGTTTTCTTGCCGGTGGCTGGGTCGTTTACAACCTTTTGTGCAAGCTACTGCGCGGCAGGGATAACTTGCTGGCGGCGATAATATTCGTTTTGATATGTGCCGCGGCCTGGGTTCTGTTTCAGCTGTTTAGTGCCAGGGGCGCCTTCCTGCATGTCGGCGCGATGATGGGTACCATCATGGCGGCCAATGTCTTCTTCCAGATTATTCCAGGGCAGAAAAGAGTGGTTGCGCAGATCCGCGCCGGGGATACCCCGGATGCCGAACCCGGCATCACCGGCAAACAACGCTCGGTGCATAACACCTATTTCACGCTGCCGGTGCTGTTCATCATGATCAGCAATCACTACCCGATGACTTACAGTCACGAACATGGCTGGCTGGTACTGATCTTCATCATGTCGTCCGGCGTATTGATTCGGCAATACTTTGTGCTGCGCCACAGCCATAGAGCGAGCCCTGTGTTACCCGCAGTCGCGCTGTTATTGCTGCTGGCCTTGATCTGGTATCTAAGTCCGAAAACCCCGGATAGTGATGCCGCAAACCAGGTCGGTGAGAAACAGATTGCACAGATTATCGAGCGCCGCTGCGTTGCCTGCCACGCCAGGCAACCAACCCAGCCCGGTTTCGTGGCGGCGCCGCTGGGTATCGTGCTGGAATCGAGGGAAGACATGTTAAACCTCGCTGAACGTATTGCCGTCACGGTACAGACCCGATACATGCCAATTGGTAACCTGACCGGGATGACCGACCAGGAACGAGCCAGCGTGGCCAGCTGGTATGCGCAGATCCAGCAGCAGTAACCCGGGCCTGCCATGATGACTTCAGACCTTCCGTCGCTAAATACCGACTCCTGCGATACGGCGATTCGCGCGAGCTTCCTGCATTTTTTATCCGATCCTGACAAGTCCGGTGATGCTTATGAATATCTCGATGACGGGCTATTGATTCTGCGCCAGGGACGGGTGCAGGCGCTGGTCAATGCGGTGGACGCGATTGACTATCTACCCGATGGTGCGGCGCTTTACGACTATTCCGGTCGCCTGGTCATGCCCGGATTTATCGATACCCATACCCACTATCCGCAAACCGGGATGATCGCAAGCTACGGCCTGCAATTACTCGACTGGCTCGAGCAATATACATTTCCAACCGAAACCAGGTTTGCCGAGCGTGAGTACGCCGATAAGATCGCCGCTTTTTTCTGCGAGCAGATGCTGCGCAATGGCACTACCACCAGCGCGGTGTTTGCCACGGTGCATAGCGAATCGGTAGATGCCATTTTTGAACAGGCACAACAACGCGATATGTGTCTGATTGCGGGCAAGGTGATGATGGATCGCAACGCGCCTGAAGAATTATGCGATACCGCGGAGTCCAGTTATCGGCAATGTTCCGAACTGATTCAACGCTGGCATCTCAAGGGGCGCAATCTTTACGCCGTGACACCTCGCTTCGCACCCTGTAGCAGCCCGGCCCAGCTCGAGGTCTGCGGGCAGTTAATTAGCGAAAATCCGGATTTGTATCTGCAATCCCACGTTGCTGAAAACCTTGACGAGGTGCGCTGGGTGAGCGAGCTGTTCCCCGCTAGCCGCAGTTACCTTGATGTCTACGACAGCTTTGATTTGCTCGGGCCGCGTGCGGTGTTTGCGCATTGCATACACCTCGACCAGGAGGATCGCGAGCGTATGGCGGCCAGTGGCGCCGCGATGGCGTTTTGCCCGACTTCCAACCTGTTCCTGGGTAGTGGGTTGTTCAGTCTCGACGATGCGCGCGCGCAGGATATCCGGGTTGGCATCGCCACCGACGTCGGTGCGGGCACCAGTTTCAGCCTGTTGCAGACGTTGAATGAAGCCTACAAGGTCTGCCAGTTAGCGGGGCAGAGTCTGACTCCCCTGAAAGCTTTTTACCTGGCTACTCTCGGCGCCGCAGAATCACTTTATATCGATCATCGACTGGGTAATTTCGCGGTTGGTAAAGAAGCCGATTTTGTGGTGCTGGATCTTGCTGCAACCGAATTAATGCAATGCCGTATGGAACAGGCGCAAACCCTGGAAGAACGCCTGTTCGCGTTGATGATGCTGGGTGACGATCGCTCGATCCAGGCAACCCATTTGATGGGTAAACGCCAATACTCGAGATCGAATCAATGAGCGTATTGTTTATTGACAATGCCGCTGTGCTGGTAACCATGGACGATCAGCGGCGTGAAATCAAAAATGGGGCCATAGTTGTTCGAGACAAGCTGATCGAAGCGGTTGGCAGTAGTGAAGAAATGCTTCGACTATTGAATGAAAAAGGCCTGGTTCCGGATCGGCATATCGATGCCAGCGGATGCATAGTTATGCCCGGCCTGGTGAACTGTCACCATCATTTATACCAGACCCTGACGCGCAGTATTGGTACCGCGGAGGGTAAATCGTTATTTGACTGGCTGCAAACCCTGTACCCGATCTGGGGGCAAATGGACGCTACCGCGGTCTATATCAGTGCGAAACTGGGCCTGGCAGAGTTAATGCTGGCCGGTGCGACGACGGTAGCAGACCATTTGTACCTGTTTCCCAACGGGGCCCGCCTGGATGACGAGATTCGCGCCGCGCGCGAGCTCGGGGTGCGCTTCCATCCGACGCGCGGCAGCATGAGCCTGGGTCAGAGCCAGGGCGGCTTGCCACCGGATAATGTCTGTGAAGACGAGGCGGATATCCTGGCCGATTGTGAGCGTGTCATTGCCCAGTTTCACGATCCTGAACCCTGTTCGATGCTGCGTATCGGGCTCGCTCCCTGTTCTCCGTTTAGCGTAACACCGGAGTTGATGCGCAAAACCGCCGCCCTTGCGCGTCGCCACCCGCGGGTCAACCTGCATACTCACCTGGCCGAAACCATCGATGAAAATCGCTTCTGTGAAAAGCAGTTCGGCATGCGGCCCCTGGCATACATGCAAAGCCTGGGCTGGACCGGTGACGATGTCTGGTTCGCGCATATGGTGCACCCGGATGGTGCTGAAATCGATATGCTCGCCTCGACCCGCAGCGGGGTTTGCCACTGCCCGAGCAGCAACATGATCCTCGCTTCCGGCATCGCGCCGGTGCGTGAAATGCTTGACGCAGCAGTTCGTGTCGGTCTCGGTGTCGACGGCTCGGCGAGTAACGATGGTAACCATTTACTGGCTGAAGCACGCCAGGCGATGCTGTTGCAGCGTGTCGGCTGGCCGGGTTTTGAATCCAGTGCCGCTCGCTTTGCCGCGCGCGAAGCGCTCGAGCTGGCCACCCGCGGCGGTGCCGCGGTGCTTGGACGCGATGATATCGGCAGCCTGGAGCCGGGCAAGGCGGCTGACCTGGTAGCCTATCGCGTCGACGGTATCCAGCACGCGGGTGCGGGTAGTGATCTGGTGGCGGGCTTGCTGACCTGTGCGCCGGTAAATGCCTGGCTGACACTAATCAATGGCCAGGTCGTGCTGGAGCAGGGCGAAATTATCGGCCTGGATCTACCCGCTTTAATTCAACAACACAACGAACAGGCGCAGCGCTTACTGGAAAAAGCCGCTGCCTGAAGGTAAATATAATGACTGAAAATACTCCCGAATTTATTGATCAGTGGATCAACCTGGCACAGCCCCGTCTCGGCGCCGAAATCGTTTCCTGCAGCGACGAATTTTTCGCCGAATGCAGCCGCATGCTAGAGCCGCAGGCAGCGGTGTTCATCGACGGCAAGTTCGATGATAACGGTAAATGGATGGATGGATGGGAAACCCGCCGTCGCCGCAATGGAGGTTATGACAATGCCATCGTCAAGCTGGGTCTGGCCGGTGAAATCAAGGGTATCGATATCGATACCACGCATTTTACCGGGAACTATCCACCGGCGGCATCGCTGGAAGCCTGCCACTGCGCCGGTAGCCCCGACGCAGGCACTGACTGGACTACGCTGATCCCGTCGACCAGTCTGCAAAGCGACAGCCACCATTATTTCACGATTGATAATAGCAGCTGCTTCACGCATGTACGCCTGAACCTTTACCCGGATGGCGGCGTTGCCCGCCTGCGCATCCATGGCCGGGTTGTCAGCGATATCACGACACTGGATAAAGCGGCAGTGCTGGACCTCGCTGCAGTTGAAGTCGGCGCGCGCGCGATTGCGTGGAACGATGCGCACTATGGTGCGGTCGCCAACCTGCTCAATCCCGGTCGCGGCGTTAACATGGGCGATGGCTGGGAAACCCGGCGCCGTCGCGAGCCCGGCAACGACTGGTGCATTATCGAACTGGGGCATCCTGGCAAGGTAGAACAGATTAATCTCGATACCGCCTTTTTCAAGGGGAATTACCCCGATCGTTGTTCGCTGCAGGCGGCCATGGTGACTGCCGGCACCGCTGATTCCATAGTGACCCAGAGCCAGTTCTGGCAAGAGCTGTTACCCCCGCAGAAAATGGCAATGGACAAGGTGCATGAATTCAGTGAAGCCGTGCAGGATATCGGTGTAGTCAGTCATGTCAGGGTCAATGTTTTCCCGGACGGTGGCCTCAGCCGGGTCAGGATCCTCGGTAAGATAGATGCCTGATAAACTTTCTATACAGCCCCTGAGTGGCGCCGGATTCTCGCCATTCGGCGATGTCGTCGAATTCGAGGGGCACGACTCCTTCCCTATCAACAAGGGTATGGCCGATCGCTATCATGCGCTGGCCGATGTCGAGCTGGCCGGCGAGCAGGCACGTGCCATCATCAGCCTGGTGGAGAGCAGGAAATTCGATTTGCCACGCAAGGTGGACCATCTGGAATATCACCCCCTCGGCAGCCAGGCTTTTCTGCCCCTCGATTCCAGTCCTTTTATCGTGGTCGTATGCCCGGCAGGAGATCAACCCGAGCTGGATAAGCTGCAGGCCTTCGTAACCAACGGCCGCCAGGGCATCAATTATCGTCTCGGGACCTGGCACCACGTGCTACTGACCCCGTATGCCGCGATGCGTTTTATCTGCGTCGACCGCACTGGTCCCGGCGATAACTGCATCGACTTCTTCATCCCCGATTCCGCTCAGCGAATCATCGAATTCCCCTGAACCGGTTCTTTTATCGTGATTACCGTAATCTGCTGCGTGCAGGTAAAATAGTTTGCGAGATGCGTACGGCCGGGAATTAACATGCAGGTAAAACAAGCAGCAGTAAAGCACTATGAAGAAGGCAAGATGCTTCATCAAAAGGGCAAGCTCGCCAGCGCCGAAAGAGCCTACAAAAAGGCGATAAAAACCAGCCGGAATTTTGTCGAGCCACACTATATGCTTGGCAACCTTTTGTTCGAAGGAGGCCGATTTAAAGAGGCCTTCAACGAGTATCGCAAGGCACTGAATCTGGCGCCAAACCATCCGACCCTGCTAAACAATATGGGCAATCTTTTCCAGCAGCAGGGTGAAAATGAAAAGGCATTGAGCTGGCTCGAGAAGGCAGCCAGCCAGGATCCTGCCAATGCCGTTGTGCAGAGTAACCTCGGCAATGCGCTGTGGTCTGTCGGTAAAGAAGTGGAAGCGGTCGCTGCCTATAAACGGGCCATTGAATTAAACCCGGATCTTGCCGACGCTCATCGGAACCTGGGAGGTATCCTGGTTGAACTGGGCGACCTGGACGAGGCTGTTAATTGTTTCAACCAGGCCCTCAGAATCAATCCCGGGGACCAGAAGTCGTGCCAGGGGCTGGGCAGGGCGCAAAGTGAACGAGGCGATATGGATCAGGCCGTATCGGCCTACCAGCAAGCCATAGCCCTCGATCCCGCCAACGCGGAGTATCACAGGGAACTCGGGCTGGTTTTTAGTGACCATGGGGAGATTGAAAAGGCCGTTTGCGCCCATCGAAAAGCCCTCGAAATCAATCCCGCGGATGCAAAGGCTTACCGCTCCCTGTCCAAGAACAGGAAATTTACCGAGTATGATGATGACATGAAGGCTATGGAATCCCTGCTTGCGACGCAGGGAATCCCGGATGAAGATAGTATTCAGCTGGCCTTTGCTTTAGGCAAGGCGTACGAGGATCTCGGCGATTTCGATAAATCGATGGAGTTTGTAATTAAGGCGACAGGACTGGAACGCAACTCCCATGGTTATTCGATTGCCAGGTCACAGGAACAATTCGACAGGATTAAACAGGTGTTTTCGCCCGACTTCTTTTCTGATCACCACGATTCAGGCGATCCTGATCGAACGCCTGTATTCATTTTAGGGATGCCCCGATCGGGTAGCAGTCTCGTGGAACAGATACTGGCGAGTCACCCTGACGTTTACGGCGCGGGAGAACTAGATGATCTGGTGAAAGTTTTTGCATCGATAAGCAAGCCTGTCGGTAAGAAGCAGTCCGACACATTTCCGCAAGGATTGCTCGAGCTTGATAGCGGGGCATTTGCAGATCTGGGCAAACAATACATCTCAAGAATCCGCAGGTATTCCGCCGATGCAAAATTTATTACCGACAAGATGCCACATAATTTTCTGCGCATTGGTTTCATCCGCACGATTCTGCCGAATGCCCGGATCATCCACTGCACCAGGGACCCGATGGACAATTGCCTCTCTATTTTTAAGAACCCTTTACTGAATGCACATGGGTATGCCAATAACATGACTGAGCTAGGACAATATTACAGAATGTATCTTGAGCTCATGGATTATTGGAGAGATACCCTGCCCGGATT
>JBATHL010000185.1:0-2450 GCA_049666745.1 Gammaproteobacteria bacterium | reverse complement strand
GAATCTCGAGCGCCGCGAGCCTCTCGGCGGCACCTGAGCCGATATCGAAGATGAATTTGTCGCCATTGCCGAGCTCCACGAGGAAGCAGGCCGCCGCCTGGGCCATTCGCGTATAAGGCATGCCGGTACCACAGGCGATGACGCGCATCTCGTCGGGCGCCAGGGTCTCGCTGTTGGGCGCATAGAAATCGCGCTCGCGTGCTTCTGTCGGCGAAACCAGGGGCTTGTCTGCAGCGACAGCAGAAGAAATCAACGAAGGATCTTGGGTAATCAAATACCCACCAAAAACCATTCCGAGCATAAAAACTGTTATTACAACTGTTTTTGAGGACTTCATGCTGCTATCTCCATTTTGTGGAACGTGCAAACTTACTATCGCGACAGATATAGTACGATTATCCCTTCTTCCGAAATATTCTTTTAGTTACTCACCGTAAGTAACCATAAATGCTGGCCTAAATTAACAAGGTTGCATTTAATGCATCCAACGAATAGCCTTTCCTTTGTATGTACAATACGTTTGAAAATGAATAACACCCCTGAAATTCCAGCGCAAGAAATTCGGTCTCAGCTTGAGAGAATTTCTACGGGCCCTGAACTTGAGCAATCACCGCGTTTAGTGGAATTGTTAAATTACATTAGCGAAGAGTTTCTTGCTGGACGGGCTGATCGGATCAAGGGTTTTACCATTGGTCAGGCAATTTATGTATCCGAAGCCAATTTCGAACCCGAATCCAATAGCATCGTCAGGGTCGAAATGGGGCGTCTGCGCCGCCGCCTTGCGGAATATTACCTGAGCTCGGGGCGCGCCGACCCTATTGTCGTTGAAATCCCTAAGGGTTCCTACGTACCTAAATTCACGCTGATTTCACAAGTGCCTGAGGAAATCAAACCCTCACGGCCTGCTCAGCGCAAAAACCTGGCATTCAATAACAGATGGCTGACGGCGGGAGCACTCGGGCTTGCAATTCTTCTGGTTTTAAACTGGCGTTATTACGATTCGCTGGAACACGCCATTACAGGGGATACGAATCAGGATAATACGCAAAAGTTTATGCAAGACTCAGAAGCAAAAATTCTGTTTCTGCAGGCATTCACTTTGCTGATGCCACCTTTAGATGGGTCGAGACTTAAAGCGTCACGAAACTTGTTTCAGCGAGTCATCGAGCTCGATTCGGCTCTTGCGGAAGGATATGCAGGCAAGAGCCTAACTTTTTCGTTTCAGGTGATTTTCATAAAATCTGAATTTCCTGCGGATGACCTTCGTCAGGCGTTGACGCTAGCTAGAAGAGCTGTCGACATAGACCCTGAATATCCTTTGGGCTTCGCAGCCCTGGCTTTCGCACAATCGCTAGCTGAAGATTCTACTAGCGCGTTGGCGAGTGTCAGACGCGTTCTGGCCATCCAGCCACACCAGGCAAACTCTAATACGATTGCCTCGATCGCTCTTATCGTTTCCGGTGAACCGTCTAAGGCTATCGATCTTTTGACCGAGGCATTGAGGCTTAATCCAGATAAACCGCGCACACCTATTTTGAATCTCCTAGGCATCGCGCAATATGTAAATGGAGATTTTTCTGGCGCTGTAGAAAGCATTGAAAAGAACCTGGCCAGAGGGGGGCCAGCCGGCCCGCATATGGACGTATTTCTGGCGGCCGCCTATACGCAGACGGGTCAAAATTTCAAGGCACGGGCAATTATAGAAAAAATCCAACGAACAAACCCCGATTATCCAACCGAAAACTGGCTAGGCAACTTCATAAAAGCAGAGAACGAATTGCAGGCAACCATGCGTAAGCTTGATTTGCTGGGATTTCCCGGGTCATAGCTGGTTACCCCGTTTGTTAGCCGGGAAATAAAAAAGCTTACGCATAAACGAAAAAGGGGACGGAGGGATTATTATTTAATCCCTCCGTCCCCTTTTTTCCCTTTTTTGATAGCTACTGATTGCTATCCACTCACTCGTCCGGCAATGGCGGGGGCGTGTAACCTTCCCACTTGCCGTCATCGATGTATTTGGAGGTACTGGCCTGGCCGCTGCGCTTCGCCTCAGCGTAGCCCTTCGTCGTTGGCGGCGCCTGGACGCGCTCCGCGCTCACCACTTCGCGCTGAATAATCCGCTCCCTGGTTATGGTCCAGGCCATCAAGTCATCTGCAATCACCAGCGGCCCATCGTAGACCTTGCGGACCTCCTCGAGCATCATCTGGTCCAGTTCGGGCTGTCGAATCGTGTGGTAACCCACTGCCAGTCGCGGCTTGACTTCAGCCATGATCTTGCCGAAGCCGCTCGGTGGCGTGTGGATATAAGACGAAACGATGGTTGCCTGACGCGGTGGGAAGCCCAGGGCCTGCTCCAGCCCCTTGGGCGTATAGAACATTTCGTGGATAACGAAGTCGGCATTCTTGGCGCGCTCGACGAACCACTTGTTGGGTGCCGAGTCGCCACCGAA
>JBATHL010000184.1:0-7843 GCA_049666745.1 Gammaproteobacteria bacterium | reverse complement strand
CCGCATTACTCTCCATGTCATATGTAATGTGCTTACAAGTCCTACTATAAGGTTAAGGGCATTAGAACATACTCCCCCTTTATAACTGGATGTCAGTTACTGGCCGATCCCCGTCTGTGGAATTGTGATTTTGCAAGCTGACGACGCAGTGCGTTTTAGAAAAATGATTGATTTGATGTTTGCAGCACTCGGTCGAGAAGGTCCGCCCGGGGACGAATATAATCGGAGGGCCCGTTCCACTAATCTCGTAGTAAAGTTCTACGCCTGGCTCGGTTTCAAAGTATGATCCGTTACTCACATTCCCCTTTACGCTGCCAAAAATCACAGCCCAATGTGAAAGCAGTCAGTATACAACAGTTCAAAAACAGGTTTGAAATCAGGGGTACGCTTTGTATCTGGAAATTATCTAATTCAGATTCTACGCCAGTTAGAGAATCGGGCTACACTGCTACAGCTGGTCTGGCCAGTCGTAGTCGTCGGCTTCTGTCTTCTCACGCTCCCAGCTGTACTGCTTACGTGGCGACTCAGGATCACGATGTCTTAGCAGGAAGGCCAGCACTATACCGATTAGCGCACCGCTTAAATGCGACTCGAAGGAAATATCATGCGCCCCGGGTAAAACACCCGAGATCATGCCACCATAAAGAAAAAATACCACCAGTGAGAATGCTATTGTGCGCCGCTCCCAACGAATTACGCCGACGGTAAAGACGAAGAACAACATACCAAAAGCGAGCCCGCTAGCTCCGATGTGATAAGCCTCCCGGCCAAATAACCAAACTGCGACGCCGACGCCGAGATAGACAGACGGGAGTAGCACTTTAGCTGCTCGCGGGTAACCGTAGAGAAGCATTGTACCCATTACAACTATCGGTGCGGTGTTGGCGAACAAGTGAGCAACGGAACCATGGATAAAGGGGGCTAAGACAATCCCGGCGAGACCGTCGGCCCGACGTGGATAAATACCGAACTGAGCAAAATCAAGCCCGCCAAGATACTCTACAAGTTTCAACATCCATAGCAGCAGCGCGAACGACAGCGCGATTGCAAAAGCGATATATAGTCTCCGCGTATCGGCAGCGGTGTCGGGTCGATTTTGAATATCCATAAATTTGCAGTGCGTTGAAGATTATCAAGCGTGCGCGGTTGACCGGGATTTTTATTATTACATGACCATCTTAAAGTTTAAGGATTACTTCCTGCACTCAGCGAACAAAATTTTCTGCGGGTACCTTCCTGGCCGCCAGGCGAAGCCCGGGGGCGCGGTTGAGCGACGGGACGGGTGACAGCCCTTTTCTCGGACTCTTCGGCTTGTAATACAGTCACTGAACCATTACTGTTGACTCCGTTCGGTCCGTGAGATTCGACATGTCTATCATCGATACCCCTAACCAGTTGCCGTCGGTCGATCGCCTTTTAAACGATCCCGATGTCGCATCATTAGTGCGCGATTATGGTGCACCCCTCGTCACCCGGTGCGCACGTAATGTACTGGAATCGGCACGCCATCAAGTCCTGGCCGGAAAGCCGTTCGAGTCAGGTGAACTCGTCGATAATCTTGGTGAGGACGTCGCCGGGGCAGTTCGTCCGTCGTTGATACGGGTCATAAATCTGACGGGAACGGTGCTGCATACCAACCTGGGACGGGCCGTTCTACCCGCATCGGCGATCGCTGCCATGATAGAAGTCGCCCGGGGCGCCAGCAATCTCGAGTTCGATGTGATTACCGGTAAACGCGGTGATCGGCAGCAGCATTGCGAAGCCCTGTTATGTGAATTAACGGGAGCGGAGCGAGCACTCGTGGTCAACAACAATGCGGCGGCCGTATTGCTGACGCTCAATAGCCTGGCCTTGCGCAAGGAAGTCCCGGTGTCGCGCGGTGAGCTGATCGAGATCGGGGGTGCATTCCGCATGCCGGACATCATGGCAAGGGCGGGTTGCAAACTCGTGGAAGTGGGTACGACCAACCGTACCCATGCGGAAGACTTCAACGCGGCGATGGGTTCAAGAACCGCGTTGCTGATGAAGGTTCATACCAGTAACTACGAAATTCAGGGATTCACCAAAGGCGTCACAGGAGCCGAACTCGCCAGCATCGCACATGCGCATGAAGTGCCTCTGGTGACCGACCTGGGAAGTGGCACGTTGATCGATATGGAAGGCTATGGCCTGCCACATGAGCCTACCGTCCGCGAGGCGTTGGCTGCCGGCGCCGACCTGGTGACATTCAGTGGAGACAAACTGCTCGGGGGGCCCCAGGCCGGTATCATCGCCGGCCGCCGTGACCTGGTCGAAAAAATTAAACGCAACCCGATGACCCGCGCCATGCGGCCCGACAAGATTACCCTGGCGGCACTGCATGCCGTGCTGCGCTTGTACACCAATCCATCGCACCTCGCCGAAGAGCTTCCTACCCTGCGGTCGTTGACCCGCGACGTGACCGAGATCGAGCAGTTGGCAGTTCGCCTCGCCCCGATCGTTCAAGGTTATTGTGAAGATTTCCAGGTCACCGTTGACCGTACCCAGGCTCAGGTCGGCAGTGGCGCATTGCCAATCGATCGACTGGATAGCGCCGGCCTGAAGCTGACCCGGCCTGGCGTACGTCGGTCCGGCAAAGCGCTGAAGATGCTGGCCAGGACGTTCCGTGAACTGCCGATACCGGTTATCGGACGCATCGCCGATGATGCGCTGTGGTTCGATCTGCGTTGCCTCGAGGATGAAGCGGAGTTTGTCGACAACCTGCAAGCGCTGACGATCTGATGATCATTGCAACGGCAGGACATGTGGACCACGGCAAGACCGAGCTCATCAAGGCATTGACGGGTACGGATACCGATCGCTTGCCCGAGGAGAAGGCTCGAGGCTTGTCGATTGACCTGGGATTTGCTTATCAATCCTTACCTGACAATACGGCTTTGGGGTTCGTCGATGTACCGGGCCACGAGAAATTTATCCGTAATATGCTGGCCGGCGTCGGCGGCATCGATCTGGGTTTGCTGGTGGTAGCGGCCGATGATGGCGTCATGCCGCAGACACGCGAGCATTTTGCGATTCTGGACTTGTTGGGTATCGATCAACGTGTCGTCGCGATAACCAAGATCGATCGGGTAGACGACGAGCGTATTCTGGAGGTCCAGGATCAGGTAGAGACGTTGCTCGGTCATGCCGAACATGAGGACATTGCCGTGTATCCCCTGTGTGCACCGGACAATGAAGGTGTTGACGCGCTGAGGAATGCTCTGCTTAAGCGGGCGCAAGGCCTGAATGGCCGGCCTGCCGATGGCCATTTCCGCATGGCGATAGACCGGGCGTTTACCCTCAAAGGGGTCGGCCTGGTCGTGACCGGCATGGTGTTCGCCGGTGCGGCCAGCGTCGATGACAACCTGCTGGTGTCTGCCGATGGATCACAGGTTCGAGTACGCGGGATTCGGGCGCACAACGAGGTGGCCGACCGGGCACAGGCCGGCGAGCGTTGCGCGATCAACATCGTCGGCCGTGGCGTCAGCGAAGGCTCTTTGCATCGCGGCAACTGGTTGATGCATTCAAATTTGTACGCGCCGAGCAGAAGAATCGACGTCGACTTGCGCGTGCTCGAATCCGAACCCAGGTCATTGAAACACTGGACACCGACGCATTTGCATATTGCTGCGGATCACCTGGCGGCACGCGTCGCGATCCTTTCTGGAGGAACCATTGCTGCAGGTGACCGCGGGTTAGTGCAACTGGTGCTGGAGCAGGATACGTTCGTCGTTCACGGGGATCGTTTCGTGCTGCGTGACCAGTCCGCTCAACGTACGATTGCCGGCGGGCATGTGATCGATCCCTTCTCCCCGAAGCGTGGTCGGGCACGACCGACCCGGATCGCCGCATTGCAAGCCATGAATTATCGTGACCCGGGCGAGGTACTCGCTGCACTGACCGGGATCAGCGAAGTCGGGGTGCCGCTGACAGCTTTCGCTGTCGCACACAATCTTCCGGCACTTCAATTGGATGCAATCATCGAATCGTTTTCACTGCGAAGGGTTGGGCGTCAACCACAGGAGTGGATCTTCAGCGCCACTCGATGGCAGGACTTGCTCGACCGCATCGAAAATGCTGTCGGACTCTTTCATCGGTCCATGCCAGAGCTCCCCGGTCCCAGTCTCAGGGACATCCAGTTAGCCCTGAAACCCCATGTCGAGACCGCCATACTTGAAGAAGCCGCCGGATATCTGGTGAATGAAAAGCGCCTGGGTGGACGGGGCGCACGGTTTCATTTGCCATCGCACGTGATCCAGGTCTCCGCGCGCGACCGGCAACTCTGGGCGCGAGCAGCGGCGAGCCTTGCGCCGGATTCGGGTAGTCCGCTGAGCCTGCATCAAGTGGCGGAAGTGCTGGAGGTCGACAGGAAAGTCCTCGAAACATCTCTGCAGAACGCGGTCAAGATCGGCGAGATGGTGTTGGTGACAAAGAACCGTTACCTGCCGACATCTTATATGACGCGCCTGGGGTACGCCGCCGAAACATTGGCAGAGAAAACCGCCGGGGGTTTCTTCACCGTGGCCGAGTTCGTCGACCACAGCAAAACGGGGCGAAACTTTGCCATCGATTTATTAGAATACTTCGACCGCCTGGGGTTTACCGAACGGTCAGGCAACAACCGCCGAATCAGGCGTCCTGCCACGACAGTCTTCGCAGTTGATGAAAAGGGTTCATGAGGAAGAGGATCGCACCCCGGTGGGGCGCCTGGATTTCAAATCCGGTGAGGGGCGTACCACGTCCCTGGTGGGTTCGACTCCCACGCTCTTCCGCCACATCCCGTGCAACGTTGACAACTGGCCTGTTTGCCCGGGACAGGTTGATCGGCTAGTATCTCCGCATGATTGTGAAGCAATGTGCATCTCTAAAACATGAATGCTTAACCTGCCACGGAGAGAACGGCTGACATGGTGCGGCTTGCCGACGTCCCCGAACCCGAACGCAGCTACATGGCCGGGCTGGAATGCCTGCCCTATGCGCACAAACCGTTTACCCCGGCAGTTGCCCCCGGGCAGCGACATGTTGCAATCGTTTCATCTGCAGGACTGGTCGTTCGCGGGCAACGCCCGATGCTGGGGAATGATACGGGTTATCGCGCCATCGCTGCGGATGTAGCAGGCAACGATATTCTCTGTAGTCATGTTTCCGTTAATTTTGATCGCAGCGGCTTCCAGCAGGATCTCAACGTCATGCTGCCGCGCGATCGATTAAACGAACTCGAAGCCGAAGGCAGTATCGGTAAAGCAGCCGATACCCATTACGCCTTCATGGGCGCAACTCATCCTGATCAACTCGAAGACAAGGCCCGTGAAGTCGGCAGATCGATGCTGGCGCTGGGAGTGAATACCGTCGTCCTGGCGCCGGTGTGACCCAATTGCACGCGCGCCGTGAGCGGGCTGGCCCATTTCCTCGAAGATGAAGGTCTGTCGACCGTCGTTGTCGCCCTGGTGCGCGAGCACGTGGTGAAGATGCACCCACCGCGGGCGCTGTGGGTACCGTTTGAATTGGGCCGCCCGCTTGGGACACCCAACGATATTGAACTGCAACAGCGGGTATTGAAAGCGGCACTGGCTTTACTCGATGAGCCCGGTTCGGAACCGCTGCTGAAAGACTATGCGGAAGAAGCAAGCTTCCGGGATGGTGATGTGAACTGGGCCTTTCCCGGCCAACTCGATACCGAATCCGTCATGGATGAAGCCAAGCTTGTGTTGCCAGTCTGGCATAAGGCTCAAACACGTATCAACCGAACCACAACCGGAATCAGCGGCTTGTCACCGGAAGTCGCAGTCGAGTATATCGATCGTTACCTTTCGCCTGATCCGATGCCGAATCCGAAAGGTATGGCGCCGATATCCCGCGCGCGCTTTGCCGTCGACGATATCAAGGCGTTTTATTTTGAGGCAGCATTAGCCAGCGGTGGCCGGCCATCCTCTTTTCAACTGAATGAATGGTTCTGGAAACAAACCCGGGCCGGCAGGATGATCCTCGATTTCCAGGAGGCCGCCCGTGTCGCTGATGACAGGAAACTGCGAATGATTTCGGGCTCCCTGGTTCCCGCGGAGCGAACTTACGCGTATTTGCAAAAGACGGGCGAGGAATAAGGCAGGTCGATAAAAAAATTGGCTGGATGCTGACTTACCAGGAGAAAATACATATCAGTGAACAATTGTTTCCAATATTTGCGAAAATTGATCTCTGACAGGTATTTTTTCTGACCACTGATTTCAAATGGTAAGACCTGTCACCTTTCAACCCTCTGTCGCCACACCAATACGCTGGGCCAGGTAATCCCGAAAATGTTTCGCCACGTCTTCACCGTCGATATCTTCGGCGACGGTTAGCTTGCCGCCCCCGCTATCGACGGCATGAATTTTATAATGCTCGATCTTGTCGGCACCCTGTCCCGTGCTGCCCGAACGCTTGATAGCCAGGTGCGAAATATCGCCTCGCTGCAATTGGCGACGGTAAACGGGGAAGACCAACAAGCGCCGCAGCACCGAGACCTCGCCGGGCTGGATGCTGACACTCAAATTGTTGAAGGGCAGGTAAACGGTTGCACCGGCCGCCACCAGCGCAACCAGGAAGAAGGGAATGCTGAAGATTGCGATAAATATTCCAAACAGGCCACCACTCATCATATCGATCATCGAGTAACAGGCAAAACCGAAACCCGCGGCGAATATCGCGGCAAACAAGGTTAGAAACTTGTTGCGGAACATCGGGTATTTGAGGTGAATTCGATTGCCTTCCCGGCGCAAGCGCAGCGCGCGTGACAAGCCTTCGATATCGAATTGACCGCTGGCGATTGCCAGCCCCGCGGCATCGGCTTCCTGTTTGCGCACCGCCGCGGCCTGGGCGCTGACATCGTGACTGATATTGTGTGAAGTCTCGCCCGTCGCAAACACCGGAATGTTGTAACTGCGATTCAGATCGATACCCGGAACCTCGGCGCTCACGCTCAGGCGCCAGAAGTGGTAGGCGCCGCTTTGCTCGACATCGGCCTGCGGCAAGTCTTCCGGCACGTCGAAGCGAAACGCCAGGTTAACACCCTCGATGGCATTGTCGATTTTGGGTTGTCCGCGTTCGACCCATTTGATCGACTCACGGCGCGAGCGGTTTTTGCCACTGCCGGAGACGTAGCTGTAAACACATTCCAGTGTTACCGATAGATTTTGCGCTTCCCTGACGCGCCGGTAGTCCAGATTTTTGACCTGGATATGGCCGCCGACATGCCCGCCTATCGCGCCGGGAAAAGGGTCCATGGTGAACAAAACCCTGCCGAAACGGCGGTATTCCAGGGTACGGTGAATGGCCTTGTAGATGAGGAACAGGCCCACCGCCGGGAACAAGAGGATCAGCAGTGCAGCATAGTTATCCTGTGCCAGCTCGCGTGGCAGTGCCAACGAAGCCGGGATACTGACTCCATTCCAGACCACCGCAAATCCCCAGAAAAACAACATACCCTTACCGGCATCGGATTTTATGCGCGCATCTTCCCAGCCTTTGCGGCTTTGCCAATCGGCCGGCGGGGCCTCGTCCGGGCGAGGCGCCTGTGATTCGGCGTATTGTTGCTGACAATACTCCAGAAACCCCAGGTTGGTGGACCCGTCCGCTTGCGCCTGCTGCCAGCGCTTGCGCAGGTCCCATAAAGACGGCCGTCGGCGTGCCGGAATTTTGTTCGAACTTCGAATACTGGCGTAGATCGCCGCGAGGCCGATGATAATGAAAAACGCGCAAAAACCGCTGACCAATGTGAACAAACCCCAGCGCATATCGCGGTCGATGACGGCTTCCGCAGCATTAAACGGATTAACCCAGATCCGCA
>JBATHL010000183.1:0-2802 GCA_049666745.1 Gammaproteobacteria bacterium | reverse complement strand
CACAAACGCACTACTCACAAACGAAGTGGATGTTATTGACCGGGTCGAACTCAAGACACTATCGCTGCTCTCGCGGAATCCGAAAGTCATCATCGAGGAAGGCTCCGGCCCCTTGCACTACACCTTTCCGATGCTGACCAAGATTGCGCCGTTTGACAACCCGGATTTGCGCAAGGCACTGAAGTACGCGATCAATCGCGAAGAGATCGTGGAGAAAATCCTGTTTGGACATGGCGTGATTGGGAATGATAACCCGATTGGGCCTTCCTACCGCTATTACGCGGCTGATATCGAACAGAATGCTTATGACCCGGACAAGGCGCAGTTTCACATGAAGAAGTCCGGGCTTGGTGACATTACGATAGACCTGAGCGCTTCGGATGCTGCCTATAGCGGTGCTCTCGATGCGGCAGTTCTTTACCAGGCATCGGCCAAGCAAGCCGGGGTCAATATCAATGTCGTGCGTGAACCGAATGACGGCTACTGGTCGGATGTCTGGATGAAAAAGCCCTGGTGCGCCAGCTACTGGGGTGGCTACGCCACCGAAGACACCATGTTCACAACGGGCTTTGCGCCGGGGGCGGCCTGGAATGACACGCAGTGGGATAACCCGCGTTTCAACGAGCTCCTTATATCCGCACGGGCTGAACTCGACGAAGCCAGGCGGGCCGACATGTACCGCGAGATGTAGATCATATTGCGGGACGACGGCGGAAACGTTGTGCCCATGTTCGCGAACGAAGTTCATGCACGCACTGACAAGATCGCGCATGGTGATCTGTCCTGGACGCGTGGCTTTGACGGCCGCCGGATCATGGAACGCTGGTGGATGACCTGATCGCAAGGCGCTTGCAATGCTCCTCCCTCGCATCTCGCGAGGCGGAGCATGAGTCAGCATGTTTGTGATTACGCATAATCTGAATATTAATGGCGGTAACCAAGATCAATCATTGCTGGATTCCGCTGCCCGATGGGGCTCGTCTCGGCGCGCGGCTGTGGTTACCGGATAGCCAAAAAGCCAGTCCCGCTGTGCTCGAGGATATTCCTTATCGCAAAGACGATTACTCTGCGAAACGGGACTCCAACACCATCGCCCATTTTGCCAGGCATGGATACGCCTGCATTCGGGTGGATATGCGTGGTTCGGGCAGTTCGGATGGGGTTTTATACGACGAATATACCGACCAGGAAGTGGATGATGGCGTCGCGGTGATCGAGTGGATCGCCGCACAATCCTGGTGCAACGGTAAGGTCGGCACCATGGGAATTTCCTGGGGTGGCATTACCGGATTGCAGCTCGCCCAACGATCTCCCGAGGCACTCAAAACCATTATCGTGCTCGGTGCGAGCGATCAACGTTACTACGACGATGCCGGTTATTACATGGGTTGCCTGGTGGGTCAGACGCTCGGCTGGGCCGCGATCATGTTTGGCTACAACACGCGCCCGCCTGACCCTGAACTCGTAGGTGAAAACTGGCGGGACCTGTGGCTTGAACGGCTTGAACAGACGCCGCACTATCTCGAACGCTGGTTTGAACACCAGCACAATGACGAGTACTGGCAGAACAACTCGGCCGACACCGATTATGCCGCGATCAAAATCCCGGTTTACGTGATTAGCGGTCACGCCGACTGCTGGCCTAATACCGTGCCCCGGCTGCTGCAAAATCTACAGGTTCCGACGCGCGGTTTGCAGGGTGCCTGGTGCCATCGTTACCCACATCTTGGCATTCCCGGTCCGACCGTAAACTTTCTCGCCGATGCGATTCGCTGGTATGACCAGTGGTTGAAGGATGACGAAACCGGGATCATGGAGGAAGCGCAGTACCAGGTCTTTCTGCAAGACAGCGTTAAACCACAAACCTATTATGATGAACGTCCCGGTTGCTGGGTTGGGCTGTCTGGCTGGCCATCGGATCAAATCGAAACCGGGAATTTTCATTTAAGCCCCGGGAAGTTATCCAAGGAACCCGCTTCTGATCAGTCGATGGAAATTTGCTCGCCGCAAACCACGGGTCAACTATCGGGGGAATATATGCCCTGGTTCTCGTTCGGCCCTGCCGAAGAACTGCCCGGCGACCAACAGCAAGAAGATGCAGGATCGCTGGTCTTCGATACCGATACGCTGACCGAAGCACTGGAAATTCTGGGTAATGCCGTTGCTCAATTGCAGTTGAGCAGTAATGAGCCGCAAGCACTTGTCGCCGCGCGTTTGTGCGATGTGTGGCCTGACGGGTCCAGCACCCTGATCACGCGTGGAATTTTAAATCTGAGTCAACGCAACAGTAAGTCGAAACCCGAATCGATGATACCGGGGGAAATTGTAGCGGTCGAAGTCGGGCTCAATCACAGCGCTTACGTCGTGCCCGCGGGGCACAAACTCCGACTGGCGCTATCGACGAGTTACTGGCCGATGGCCTGGCCATCGCCGACCAATTCCCGGGTCACAATTCATTCAGGCTGTTGCGTGTTGAATTTGCCGCTGATCCGCAAAAATGCAGCAAATGCAGCGCTGACTGATTTCGGTAATAGTGAAATCGGTGAGCCCGAACGCACCACCGAATTGAGACCGGTTAGTCAGAATCGGGAAATCAGCTACAACGCCGAGCTGAATCTAAACCTGCTTGAAATAGTCGCGGATAATGGCAAGACCCGTTTCGAAGAAACCGGTATGGAAATGGGTTCAAAGTCGTTGTACCGATTTAGTATTGGCGAGTCGGATCCCCTGTCTGCAATCGCCGAATACGATTGGGAATGGGAATATGGCAGGGGGGACTGGCAAACAAGAACCCATACATAC
>JBATHL010000182.1:0-3452 GCA_049666745.1 Gammaproteobacteria bacterium | reverse complement strand
GTCCAGGTTCGTGCTCAACCTGACCCAGCAACCGGAAATAGAAAACGTGCGTATCGTCAACACCCGATCAAATCAGGGCAAACAGGTCAAGCTGGTCGACTTCAGCCTCGATATCGTGGTCTCCCCGAGAAAAGGCGTTAGCTGATGCAGGATTTTTTTGAAAATGCGCAACCACGGGTCGTCGCCATGATGCTGGTCGGCATCGTGTTGCTGATTGTAATGGTTGAAGTCACCTATCTGCTGTGGCCGCAGGTCAAAACCTACCGCGAGCTGTATTCCAGCCACCAGGTGCTCGAACAGGCGGTGGCTGGTAACGAGAGCCTGAACAGCCAGCTGGAGAATATTGAGAGCGAAGTACAGGATCTGTCGCACCAGCTACATGGCGATATGGCAGAACTGCCGGTCAAGCAGATGGAGTCGTTTGTCATCGGGCGTTTGCAAAAGCTCTCCTGGGCTGCCGATGTCGAGCTGGTTAGTGTGCAACCCGGTAGCGGCAAGCAGGTACAGAATTTTCGTGAACGCCTGTTCGAGGTCAAACTGATTGCGCGATACCACGATTTTTTCGAATGGTTGCAGATCGTCAATCACGAGCTGGGTTACATCGTGGTGAAGAAATTTGAAATAAGCCCGGATGATCAGGAAATACTTGAAAATCCAAAGCTGAACCTGTTACTGACGCTGGTTTCATACCGCATGGAGCCCAGAAATGCGTCCTAGAATTGTCACCATCAGCGGCACAATTCTTTGCCTGTGCTCGGTTTCGAGCCTTGCCGCAGATGTCGAATTACTAACCTTGCGCAAGAATCCCTTCAGCCAGCCCGAGGTTGTCAAGGCACCACCACCGCCACCACCGGTAGCGGTCGAGATAGCCGTGCCCCCCGAAGAAGTGAGACTCGATTTGAGCGCAACCATGGTTTCGTTAACGAACCCTATGGTCATTGCCGATGGTGAGTTGCTCACCATCGGCGAAAGGATCGAGGGTTTGAAACTGATCGCGGTGATGGAGGGCAGTGCGATCTTTTCGCGCGGCGGCAAGAAATATACCTTCGCTATTGACGATAGACGAGAGAGATAGGTGCCCGAAACTGGTATGAAATTAACCACGAATATCATTACTGCATCAAGCCGAACCCTGCTGCGGCTGGTTGCCCTGGTGGCCTTGCTGGTGTGCACCCCCGGTGTTTTTGCGGGCAAGATTTCGTTATCGATCCAGGAACTTGATATTCTCGAAGTCATGCAGATGTTGTCGCGCGAACAACGTATGAATATCTTTGTCGCGGACGGGGTCAGCGGTAACGTTTCTGTCAATCTGTATGACATGGAAACCGCCGAGGCGGTAAAGTTGATCGCCGAATCAGCCGGTTTTGTGGTTGAGCAGCGCAACAACAGTTTCTTTGTACTCGAACGCGAAGACGCGGGCAAGCTGCGCCAGAGCGATCGCATGGAAGTCCGTTCCTTCAAGGTGCAATATGCCGCCGTCAGCGATGTCGAAACTATCCTGCAGGATTACATTTCCAATTTTGGCAGCATCAAATCGTTGCCGGAGAATGACCTGCTGGTGGTTGAAGACTTGCCACCTTTTCTCGACAAAATCGAATCGATTCTGAGTGAAATTGACCGTGAACCGATGCAGATTCTGATCGAGGCCAAGATTCTCGAAGTTTCACTAACCGACAGGCAGGCCTACGGGCTCGACTGGGCCAGGCTTTTCGACAGCTCCAGCGCTATCGGTTCGTTCGGTGTTCAGGGGCTTGCCAGCACGACTTCGGCGGGACTATTTGCGCAATACGCCAGCGATGATGTAGAGCTGGTGTTGAGCGCCCTGAAAGAGCGCGGTCGCCTGCGCACGATTTCAACGCCGAAGTTGCTCGCGATGGAAGGCATCGAAGCCGAAACCATCGTCGGTACGGAGATCGGCTACTCGGTTACGACGACCATCAACCAGGTCACCTCGGAGAGTATCGAGTTTCTCGAGACGGGTATTATTCTCAGGGTTATCGCAAACGTGGACCGCAGCGGCCGTATCATGCTGGAAATTCATCCCGAGGTCAGTACCGGTGCGGTGTCCGATGACGGTATTCCTTCCAAGTCGACGACGCAGGTAACGACCAACATGCTGGTACCGAACGGTAAAACCGTATTTCTCAGCGGCCTGCTTCAGCACCAGGTCAATAACACTCGTGAAGGGGTTCCCGGGTTGGGTGATATGGCAATTATTGGCGGACTGTTTTCCAATCGCGCACAAAACATCCTCAGTACCGAGATCGTGGTGTTGATCACGCCCAGTATCGTTAACTACGATCAGCGCGAAACAGAGGCCAAATCGATCGACCGAGTTAAATTCATTAACGAAATTATGGATATCGAATTGGCCGATACCACGAGGCAGATGGAAAGAGCCTTCGACGGTGTGAACCACCAGCGCTAAGCAGATAGCCGCACCCGTCATCCCGATCATTTAATGTAACCCCATTTTTTTAGTGTCATCCCGCGGCTTAGGACGGCTCGGGCATCCTGCTTCGCCCGCCCGCGTACATCCTTGTACGCGACCGCGGGATCCAGGGAAGCCTTAATGCTTGCCGGCTGGATACCGCGGTCGCGCCGCGGTATGACAGGAGCGTAGGATTACCAGCGGATTAAACGTAGTCTTTGTACTTGTCGAGGAACCTGACCGGCTTCGACAGCGCGTCACGACGGAAGGGATCGCCGAGTTCACGTGTACACATGATTTCGAGAACCGTGGTTTTGCCATCGTTCATTTGCATATCGACCGCCTTTTCCAGTGCTGGACCGACATCTTCCAGTTGATCCACGGTGACACCCTCGGCACCCATGGCGCGACCGATACCCGCCCAGGACTCGCTTTCGAGTTCACCGGCGACGAAGCGACGACCGTAGAAATCGACCTGGTTTTTCTTTTCCGCACCCCATTGACGGTTGTGGAACACGACCGCGGTAACCGGGATGTTATGGCGCACGCAGGTCATGGTTTCCATCATGCTCATGCCCCAGGCGCCGTCCCCGGCATAGGCAATCGCCGGGCGATCCGGGCAGGCCACCTTGGCACCCATCACGGTTGGCAGTGCGTAACCGCAGTTACCGAAGCTCATCGGCGCGAGGAAGCTGCGAGGTTCATCGAAGCGCAGGTAGGAATTGGCGACCGAGTTGATGTTGCCGATGTCGGTAGAAACCATCTTGCTCGCCGGCATTGCTTTTTCCAGCTCACGCAGAACCTGGCGCGGGTGCAGCCAGTTACCTTCTTCACCTTTCTGCTCTTCGATCATGTCGAGACTGAAAGCGTCTTTCTCGTGCGTCCAGCCATCGAGCTCTTCTTCCCAGTTGGCCTTTTCCGCCATGATATCTTTGGCGCGCGCTTCCTTGTTGCCATCGCAGACCAGAGTCTTGTCGTGGATACGGCTCAGCAGCGCGGTTGCGCTGGCGCCGGCATCGCC
>JBATHL010000181.1:0-15305 GCA_049666745.1 Gammaproteobacteria bacterium | reverse complement strand
TGTCGAGATCACGCAGGGCGTCCTCGTTTCGCCCGAACTGTCGCAATGCCTGCGCGCGGTTGGTCAGCAGTATCGGGTCGTGTGGATTCAACTCGACGGCCTGGTTAAGATCGGCCAGGGCGAGACTGGTTCGCTGCTTTTGCAGAAACAGGCTGGCCCTGATACTCAGCAGCATGGCGTCGCCGGGGTACTTGACGATCGCTGCATTAAGGGTTTCGAAGGCCATTTGCTCGCGGGATTCGTCGAGATGCTGCAGCGCTACCTGCGCCATTTTCTGCGGGCCAAGGTTTGCGTGGGGATCGCTCTGTTGCCCGTGCGCACCCGATTGCGATGGCGCCTCCAGAAAGGATTTCATCGCCTCGCTGGGTTCGTCGTTTTCGCTCGCGGCTGCGCAACCGCCGGCGTACAGGCCGAGTGCCAGCATCCCTGCTGCCAGCTGCCCGACCCGGCTTCTGGGTCTGATGTATGCCATGTCTACTCTTTACTGTAGGCCTGCAACATCTTGTTCATCAACTCGATGTGCTGGGCGTCGGTGAGTCTGCCAGGCTCGGACACCTTGGACCAGAGTTCGGCGTTGGTCATTTCACGGTGACAACCCATGCACAGGCCGGTCCGATCCATGGCATCGCGCATATCTTTCGGCAGTGCTCTGGATAACGGCCAGTGACTGCCGACTGTTTGCACCTGCTGATCGTCTTTGATGATTGTTGACAGGTCGAAATCGAGCGCTTCGATCTTCGGAATCTGGACCTGGAAGTTGCGTGGAATGACCTTGCCTGTCTTCTGATCTATCAGGTCTTCGATAACGTTCTCAGGGTAACGCAACTGGTAGACACCGCCAGAGATGCCATAGCCCTGGGCTTTCGGATTATTGTGACAGCTTTCGCATGTACGCGCCTTGCGTTGCGCCGAATGCGGCTGCACCGGTGCCATATCGAGACCCAGCGGAGTGCGTTCCTGCCCCAGTTCCTTCTGTTCGTCGTGGGCCAGCGCAATCTGGTTGAGGGCCACGGTGCGACCGTCGCGAGCACGCACGGTCCAGATGACCTGGCAGCCGGGCATCAGCGGAGTTACGCGGCCTTCACCGTTGATGCCAAGCACTGGTTCCTCCCAGCGCAGGTAGGAGCGGGTTTCGCTAACCTTACCCGGGCTCTGTATGCCCTTGGTGCCGAGCGGGGACTCGGCAGTGGAACCATCGGGATTACGCGCGCTGCCGGAGGCGATCCAGTCGGTGTCGTGCTTGGGTTTGCCGTCCTTGTCGTTGCCGTAATCGACGTCGACGTGGCAGCCGTAACACTGCGGCACCCAGGAAGCATGGCAGGCGTAACACTCGAGGCTTTCGGCGTGTTTCTTGACGCTAGCCATCGCCACTAGCGCGTTGGAATTTCTGAACGAATCATCTAGCGTCAGCTGCCTCAGTAACGGCACCTGGAAATCGTTGCCGGTAGCAGAATGCATGATGACTTTATCACCGTCCCTGACGACATTGCCGTAGGGATTGCCGCGGGCGCTCAGCAAATAGCCGTCCTTCTTGTCGTAAGTTGTCGCGAAGGCCGCGGTTTCCTGCAGCAGGTTGTCGGCCAGTCCGCGCGGCGAGCTGCCGATATCCTGGGCGAATTCCTCGCCATGACCCAGCGGCAATTCCCACGGGTACTTTTCTGGCGTGCCGTGACAATCCTGGCACTCGACCTCGACCTGTGCCAGCGTAGTGCCCGGGATGTTACCGTCGCCGTGCATGTCGATCGTGGTATGGCAATCCTGGCATAGCAAGCCACCTTGCGGATTTTCCGGGCGGCTCTTGATCTGGTGGTGCAGGTCGTCGGAGATAAACAGGTAATTCTTGGTGTGCAGCTTGGGCTGCTTTTGGCCTTTGGCGTTATACGGTGAGCCGTAGGGGAATTCCATCAGGCCCTGGTAGGTAACGCCGATGCGTTTGCCGCGATTGTGGCAGGAATTGCAGGTCTCGACCGGAATACCCGAATAGGTAATGTCGCCGACCGTGACCTTGGATTTACGCGTCGCCTGGATCTGATGGGTCAGCATATGACCTTTCTGCGTCTTGTCGATAGTGGGATCACCGCCCTCGTAAATGCCTTCGTTACCGTAGGGGATGTGGCAGGAAGAACAGCCCTGGCCACGATAATCGCCCCGCTTTTCACGCCCCTTGACGGTGACGTGGCAGCGCTGGCACTGCTGACGTTGATAGGTAAAGCCGGCCAGCTTCGGATCTTTCTCGATCTCGTCGACGCTAGGCTGCGGAATCTGCGTGAGTTCGGTCGGAAACTGTTCCTTATGTGCCGCAATCATGTCCTTCATGTAAGCCTTGTAGGCGTCGGTGCCGACGCTCGGGACCGGTCCGTCCGCATCCTTGACGTCGTAGTTACCCCAGGGGACCTTGTGATTCTGCACTTCCGGAATACCCCAGGTGTGCAGGTTACCCTGGATCTTGCCGGCCTCGGTATTCATCAGGGATTTTTCGAGGCGTTCTTCATAGCCGGCATGGCAGGCGCTTTGCCCACAGGTGAACTTGTTGATGTCCATCGCGCCGGGGTCGGGGTAGAAGGTTTGCGGGCCCTTGAAATCAACCAGCGACTGTGGCGATCCTTCATGTGCCTTGTCGGCAGTACTGGCGGAGGGGTCGCCACCGTGGCACATGACGCAGCCGGCGGTATCGCCGTGCACGGCACTTAACGACTTGATTAATTGCAGCATCGCACTCGATTCTTCGCGAATCGACTCGATGCCATTATGGCATGAGAGACAGCCTGAGTCGGCCGCGGGCGATATAGCCGGACTGGCCCAGAGAAGTGGAAATAAAATGATTAACCCAACTGCCTTGCCGAACCTGTCCATATGAACACTCCCCCCGAATTTAGCGTTTTTATTGTGCCCGCGCGCAGAGCATGCAGGTAAAGGTAGGCTAAAGCGCTTTTTTGACGTTGACTTGACTTATGTCAAGTCCGGGTTAATTTCAGGAAAAATGCTTTATCACGGTGCAGGAGCGCTAACTTTTGGTGCATGGGAATGAGTTTGTTAATGAGATCCCTGCTTGAGCGGGAATGGCAAAATAATTCGACGTCATCCCCGCGCAAGCGGGGATCTCGGGGTGGTGGACTCTTAGTGTCGCCGCTTGTGTGGGGGTGAAATCAGGACTTTTTGAATTCGCGGCAGGCGGTGTCGAGTCCGCGTAACGTTTCCTCGAGATCCTCTGCGGTATGCACGCTGGAGACGAAGCGGCGTACTCCGGGCAACACGTACTGCCCCTGTTTCATCAACAGGGTATCGAGCTTGCGCATCGAAACCTGGTCGCTGGCAAGCACATCGGCATGGTTACGCGGGGTTTTGTCCATGAACAGGATTTGCCAGAGGGAACCGGTGTGTTCGGCGATCGCCGGAATGCCATGCAGGTCGAGGACTTTCTGGGTTTCGCGGCAAAGATCGTCGGCAAAGCCATTCATGCGTTCGTAAATCCCGGGTTTGCCGAGTTCGTCGAGCATCGCCATGGTTGCAGCCGCAGCCACCGGGTTGCCATGCAGAGTGCCATTGAAATAGGTGTATCCTTGCTGACCCTTCAATCTCGGATCGGACAATGCGATTACATCGGCGCGCCCGGCGATGCAGGACAGCGGCCCGCCGCCGCCGACAACCTTGCCGTGGGTCGAAAGATCGGGCTTGACGTCGTACCACTGTTGCGCGCCGCCATAGCCGAGACGAAAACCGGTAACCACTTCGTCGAGGATGAAGAGGATATCGTATTCATCGCAGAGCTTGCGGATACCGTGCAGAAACTCGGCTTCGGCCGGAATGATGCGCTGTACCGGCTCGGCGAAAATCGCCGCGATATCGGCATGATGTTCGGCGACAATCTTGCGCAGGGTGTCGAGATCGTTATAGGGACAGACCAGCATGGTCGAAACCGTGGCCTCGGGTTGGCCGCTGGAATCGGCCGCCCCTTGCGGATAAGAGCCGGTTTCTTTTGGGAAGGTCGAGACGATCGCGTAGTCATGGTTGCCATGGTAGGCACCTTCGAATTTCAGGATCTTGCTGCGCCCGGTAAAAGCACGCGCGAGGCGCATCGCGTAGCCCGTCGCTTCCGAGCCGGTGGTCGCGTAGGCAATCTTTTCGGCGCAGGGGATATCGTTGACGAGACGTTCGGCCAGATGTACCGCGACCTCGTTCAGGGAACCGAACATATGCGCGCCCCGCTCGAACTGCGCCTGCGCAGCCTTGACCACGCTGGGGTGTGAATGTCCCAGGATCAGGGCGCCAGCGCCACCGACGTAGTCGATATACTCGTTGCCGTCGACGTCCCACATACGCGAACCCTTGCCATGCGAATAGATAAGTCGGATGTCGTCGGCCAGCGAATAACTGCCGAGAGCGGAACCGGGCAGTACGCGGTCCGCGATTTCAAACAGCTCGCGTTGAGTCAGCGCGCCCCGGCCTTGTTGAGTTGCGGTTGAAGACATGATTGTTGCTCCTGTTTATTCGACGGCTGCTCTAAGCCATTCGTGTAATTTCTGGATGGGTCTTTCGTTGTGGATGCCGCCCTCGGGGTTCAGCACCAGTGGCCCGGGTTTGTAACCGCGCGAGTTGAGTCCGCGCTGGACTTCCTTGACGATGTCGAGGTCTTCCTGGAAAGTGGTTTCCCTGTCGTTTTCGATGACCTTGTGCAAGGTTTCATCGACTTCGCCGTCGTTGGAATAGAAAGTGCGGAATACACGCACGTCGTCTACCGCTAGCGGACGCCAGGTAAAGCTATTGACCACGCCACCGGGATAAAACTGGATGGAGGTCGCCGGCCACAGGAAGAAGCTGCCGTAGTCGGCGCCACTGACGTCGTACCAGGCCTCGTCGCTGCTCGATGGCTTCGATGTGTGGTGCAGAACCTTGATCTCACCGTAGGGTTCGATCGAGTAGGATGCGGGATCAATGATGCCCCTGGCGAACGAGGGATGGCAGTGACCGCAGTGATAGCACTCGTTGTAGTTCTCGACCGCGACGAACCAGTTGCAGCCCTCATCGGCAGTGTGGTGGTAAGCATATTTACGCTGCCCCACATCGGCGCAGAGTTGTTGCATTTCCGCACGAATGCCGGGGTAGGTTTCATCCATGGTCGGGCAATCAGGATCGAGGTTGATGAACAGGAAGCCGAGGAAATTTTCGAGGCGGATTTCGGTCAGGCAGATTTTTGTTGAATCGAACCCCGGCACCTTGTTCGAATGCGGGGCAGCCTTGAGTTCACCCTTCAGGTCGTAGGACCAGGCATGATATGGGCATACCAACAGCTTTTTGTTACCGCTGCCTTCGGCGAGTTTGTGCCCACGATGCTGGCAGACGTTATAGAAAGCCTTGATTTCGCCCTCGCGGGTATGCGTAATGAGGATGTCCTGGTCGTATACTTCGAGCGTCAGGAAATCTCCTGGTTTGCCGACCTGGCTGGAATGACAGGCAAGTAACCAGTTTTTGAAAAACACTTCATCGATGATGCGACGATAAAGCGCGCGATCATTGAAGTACTTCGCCTCGAGTCCCATCACCGGGCCGGTTTCTGCCGCCGTTTTCAAATCAGGATTCGTCATAAATATTTTCCTCCCAGCGGGCAGAGTGAAACGCTTCGACGGCCGCACTCGCCTGCTCACCACCGCGTACGACCAGCATCGCACACAGGCTTTCGAGCAGCGCGGTCACCGCCGAATTGGAATGAAAAAACTGGGGCGTATGCGTCGGCGACACCAGGCCGACATCGGCTTCACGACAAAGGCTGGCGGCGTTGCTATCTGTTACTCCGATAACCTTCGCACCGGCTTGTCTGGCTCGCTGCACGGCAGCCAGGGTGTCGCGTCGGTAAGGTTGAAATGTCATCGCCAGCAGGCAATCGCGCTCATCCATGCGGATGATGTCGTCTGCGGGCAGGCTACCATGACGCGGGGTCAGGATGAAGTGATCAAAGCCCATGCGCGCGACATACCAGAAGTTGTAAGCGAGCGGGTAGGCAAGCCCAAGCCCGAGTACGTAAACCCGGCGCGCATTGATCATCAGATCGACGGCGCGCTCGAGGTCGGGTACCGACTGCCGGGCAAACATCTTTTCGGTGTTTTCGAGACAGGCCTCGGCCATGCTGCCGAAGATCGCGGTACTGCCGCCCTCGCGATCCATTTGCTGCAACCAGCGTACGCGATCGGGGGTGCTGCCTATGCCACCGCGCACGAAATCGCGAAAACGTTCCCGCATTGCATCGTAGCCTGCAAAGCCGAGCTGTCGGGCGAGGCGCACGAAACTGTTCGGCTGCACCTTCGCATTAGCGGCGAGGGTACGCATCGATTGCATGCCGACTTCGTGCGGGTGATCGATGATATAGCGCGCACACAGCTGCAGCTGACCCGGCAGGTCGTCGAACTCGGCCAGCAGGCGCGCGATCACCTCTTCCTGCGACTGCGGCAGGACGTTTTCGATCAGGTTGAAATTTTGTGATGAATGTGACATTTGTGCGCTTGATTTTAAGAATGATACAAGTGTATCATTCACTAATCTTTCAAAGCAACTACATTTTTGCGGAGTCGACTCGATGCAATCCAGCGCGAAAATCGTCATTATCGGCGGCGGGGTTATGGGCTGTTCGCTCGCTTATCACCTGTGCAAGGAAGGCGAAAGCGATATCGTGCTGCTGGAAAAAGGGGAATTGACCAGCGGCTCGACCTGGCATGCCGCGGGACAGATTACTCACTCGGTCAGCCATTACAGTCTCGCCAAAATGGCGGCCTATGGCACGGAGCTGTACCCGCGTCTCGAGGACGAGACCGGTCAATCCTGTACCTGGCATGGTAGCGGTAGCCTGCGCATCGCGTACACCCAGGATGAAGTCGACTGGATCAGGTACACCCTGTCGGTAGGCAAGGGTCTCGGACATGAAATGCAGATCATCGGCCCGGAACGCATTGCCGAGCTGCATCCTTTCTATAATCTCGACGGTGTCATGGCCGCACTTTATACCCCGCATGACGGGCATGTCGATCCGGCCGGGGTGGCGTTTGCGATGGCGAAGGGTGCACGCATGATGGATGGCACCGTGATCCGGCAAAACCGTGTCACCGGCATCACCCGCACCGGCGATACCTTCGTGGTGCACACCGAGCAGGGCGACATCGAGGCCGAGCGCGTGGTCAACGCGGGTGGCACCTATGCACGCCAGGTCGGGGCGTGGGTCGGACTCGATCTACCGATCGCGAATATGCTGCATCATTACCTTATTACCGATACCGTGCCCGAATTTGAACAGCTCGAAAAGGAGTTACCGGTGATTCGTGATGATTCGCAGGTGTCGGGCTATATCCGCATGGAGCAGAAATCCGGCCTGATCGGAATCTATGAAAAAGCGAACGCGGCCTCGGTCTGGGATGACGGCACCCCATGGGAATCGGAGAATGAACTGTTCGAGCCGGATTACGATCGTATCATGCCCTGGCTCGAAAACGCGCTCGAGCGCATGCCGATCCTGGCCGACAAGGGCATCAAGAGTGTCGTGCATGGCGCGATCACACATCCGCCCGACGGCAACATGTTACTGGGTCCATCCGGCGTGAAAAACTTCTGGCTTTGCTGCGGTTCGCAGGTCGGTATCGCCTGGGGTCCCGGCGCTGGCAAGTACCTTGCGCAGTGGATGATACATGGCGCTGCCGACGTTTCGATGCGCAGTTTCGATCCACGCCGCTTCGGTGCGCGCATCGATGATGATTACCGTGTTAAAAAGGCCAAAGAAGATTACCTGCTGCGTCACGAAATCCCGTTCCCGCATCTCGATCGACCCGATTTACGACCCTCGCATTCGAAGCTGTCACCGCTTTACGAGACTTTGCTAGATAAGGGTGCCGTTTACGAGGATGTTTACGGCTGGGAGCGTCCCTACTGGTACGCGGTTGACGATGTCGAGCCAAAGCACATCGAGAGTTTTCGACGCAGCGAGCTGTTTGACATTATCGGTAATGAGGTCAAGGGTATGCGCGCCCATGCCGGAATTGCAGACCTGACTGCATTTGCCAAGCTTGAAATCAGTGGTGCCGATGCCGAGGTGTTTCTCGATCGAATCCAGTCGAACAAGGTTCCGCAGAAAGAGGGCAGTGTCACGCTGACTTACCTGATGATGGAAAACGGACGCATCGAAGGTGAGGCTACCATTATCAAGCTTGGAGAGAATCACTATTACATGGTTTATGCCGCGGTGCGTGAAGCCGCGTTGCTAAACTGGATGCAGGAGCAAGTGCGTGCGGGCGAGGCGGTGTCTTTCAACAATGTATCGGAAGATTACGGGGTTATCATGCTGGCCGGTCCGGCCTCGCGCAGAATTCTCGCCGAATGCACCGGTGTGGCCCTCGATAATGCGAGTTTTCGCTGGCTTTCGAGTCGGCACATCACCGTGGCCGACGTTGAAAGGGTGCGCGCTATGCGCGTGACCTATACCGGAGAGCTCGGCTGGGAGCTGCATGTGCCGATAGCCGGCATGCTGGATGTATACAGTGCACTGGTATCGACCTCGCATAGCGAGGGCCTGGTGCACATCGGTTCCGCCACGTTGAACGCGGTGCGCATGGAGAAGGCCTACCGCTCCGGCTCCGAGATAACCAATGAGGTTACGCTGACAGAAGCCGATGTGACCCGGTTTTCTCGTCAGGGTGAATTCCAGGGCGCGGAAAAATCGCTCAAGCCCGCTTCACGCTGGGTGCTCGCTTATTTGCAACTGGATGAACCGGCTGTCGATAGCGTGCAGTGCGATCCACTGGGTTCCGAATCGGTATGGTATGAAGGCCAACCGGTCGGACAGATCTCATCGGGCGGGTATGGTTATGACCAGGGTAGATATCTTGCATTCGCCTATATCAGGCCGGATCTGAACCAGGTCGGTACCGAGTTTGAAGTGCTGGTCATGGGAGAACCCAGGCGCGCGGTAATTGTTGAACAATGTGCCTACGACCCGCAGAATCTGTTGCCACGCAGCGAAGACTAGATTTTTTATTGTCATCCCCGCGCAAGCGGGGATCTTGTAACGATGCCCTGATTCTTGTCACGACATAACTGCAAGATCCCGGATAATTGCTGCGCAATTTCCGGGATGACACCTGATAACCAGAGGAAACTTTATGGATAACGATTTATTTGAAAAAGGCCTGGCTAAGCGAAAGGGCACGCTCGGCGCCGAGTATGTCGAAAAAAACCTGGCCGCGGCGGATGATTTCACGCGTCCGTTTCAGGAAGCGATGACGGCATGGTGCTGGGGCTTCGGCTGGGGCGACGAAGTGATCGAGCCGAAGACGCGCTCGATGATGAACCTGGCGATGATCGGCGCGCTCGGCAAAATGCATGAATGGGAAATACACTGTCGCGGTGCACTTAACAATGGCGTCAGCAAGGAAGAGATTCGTGCGATTATCCACGTGGTCGGAATTTACTGTGGCGTGCCGCAGTCGCTGGAATGTTTTCGTGTCGCGCGCAAGGTGCTCGAAGAGGCCGGAGAGTTATAGCAGGGTTTTACGCATAGCCTGAACCAACGACTCTGACCCCAGTTCTTCCAGCTTGTCGATAACAGTTTGATGGTCCTGGGCCGGGCGGTTCTGGCTGAGCTTGTATTTACACTGAAGCTCCTCGATTTCGATTTCGATACCGATGATAGCCTTGAGCACGGCGTCGCGATATTCCGGTTCCCAGGGCCTGTCAAAGCCTGATTCGTAACGCCTGCTCAGGGCTTCGACCACGGTCGCGATCGCCTCGGGTTCCTCGAAGACGCGACAACGGCCGTAGATGTGCAATGCCTGGTAATTCCAGGTCGGCACACCTGGTGTCTGGTACCAGCTGGGCGAAATGTAATCATGCGGTCCCTGGAAAGTGACCAGTACCTGTTGGCCTTCGAGCGTCTGCCAGTGCGGGTTCTGTCGGGCCAGGTGGCAGTGTAAATAGCTGCGATCGTCGGAAACCAGGAAGGGTAGATGCGACGCGGTCGGACGATTATCGGCAACCGAGATTAGCTGGCCGAAGGCATTGGCGTCCAGGAACGAGAAAATCTCTTCCTGCTCGGTAACGCTGAAGTGCTTGGGTACATACATGATGGGGTTGTTTCCGGGGTAGATTGGGTTCTGAAAATGAGAACAATCGCTGGTCTGAATATAAGTAAAATCGATCGGCTATGCCAATTTAATTTGTTTTACTGGCCAGGTTCAGAGGGGTAAATTAGTCAGCATGAAAATAAGCAAGATCAGCGTATGGCAACTCGACCTGCCATTGCACAAGCCTTACTGGTTATCCGGGGGACGTCTCAAGTTTGAGCAACTCGATTCGACGATTCTGCGTATCGATACTGATGAAGGCATATCCGGCTGGGGCGAAGGTTGTCCCTGGGGTGTGACTTACCTGCCTGCTTTCGGCAAGGGCATCCGCGCCGGCATCGATGAAATCGCAGCATTGCTGATCGGCAGGGATCCACGTCAACTCGATGCAATCAACCGCGTCATGGACCTGGCCCTGCCCGGACATCCTTACGTCAAGTCCGCGATTGATATAGCCTGCTGGGATATTGCGGCCAAGTCGGCCGGGTTGCCGGTCTGCGAAATGCTCGGTGCGCGTGAACCCGACCCGGTACCGATTGCATCGAGCGTATCGACCGGCAGCCCGCAGCAGATGCTGGACGAGGTGCAGCGTTTCCGTGACCAGGGTTACCGGGTGCATTCCTGCAAGGTCGGTGCCGATGTCACCATGGACATCGAGCGTATCAACTTGCTGGGTGCCAACGAGCGTGCCGGTGAAATCATGTTTTACGATGCCAACCGTGCCTGGTTACCGCGCGAGGCGATTACCGTTTTGAATTCGATTGCCGGGGTCAGTTCGTGGTTCGAACAGCCCTGCGAAACGCTCGACGAAATCGCACAGGTTCGACGCCATACCAGCTATCCAATCGGCGTCGATGAAGGCTTGCACTCGATCGACGACCTGATCCGCATCCAGCGCGACGGCATTGCCGAGCTGGTCAATATCAAGATCAACCGCGTCGGTGGCCTGACCAGGGCCCGACGCCTGCGGGATTTCTGTCTCGCCACCGGCATCACGATGCTAATTATGGATACCGGAGGCACCGTGCTCTCCGACACCGGCGTCGCCCATTTCGCGCAGACGATACCGGCCCCGTCCTGTCTCGGCGTCTGGTCCTGCCAGGAAATGGTCAGCGTCGATCCGGCGCCAGGTCAGGGCGTGCGCAATGTCGATGGCTGTTTCAGTGCGCCCGATTTACCCGGGCTCGGGATAGAGCCGGAGCTCGCGCTGCTCGGCGACCCGGTCGCGACTTATGACGAGGAATCTGCCTGACCCGCGGCGCCTTTCTGTCTCCGTGCTAGAGCGATTGCCAGACCCGGTAGAGCCCGGGGTCTGCCAGAACCTCACGCAGGGCATCGTGCAGAATAGTCGCCCAGCGCTCGGCGCCGTCTTCGGTGTTGACGAGATCCTGGCGTATCTCGATGGAAACATGGGGTATCCCGGCGGCCTCGGCATGATGGTCGATGGTGTAGTCCGCCGGATGTTTGCCCGAGTAAGGCTCGTTGTCACCGATGTTAAAGCCGTCGGGATGGGCGCGCAGCTGTTGCATCAACGGTAGCGGAATACGCGGGTCCTTGTCCCACAGGATACCCACATGCCAGGGACGCGAGAAGCCTGCCATTTCCGGAGTAAAACTGTGTATCGCAATGAAGGCAGGCACCACATTGTTTTCCCTGAAGCGGTGCAGCGCCAGGTCGATGGCTTTTCGATAAGGGGTGTAGAAACTCTGAATACGCTGGTTACGGTGCTCCCTGGACATGTTTTGATTACCCGGAATAACCATATTGTCGCTGATTTCCGGCATCACGCTGTTATCCTCGAGGCTGCGGTTGAGATCGACCACCAGGCGCGAGTAACCCGCCAGCACTGCGGTCGCGTCCAGATGCTGCGAAAGATGATTGATTAATTTTCGAGTGCCTATATCGTAAGCGATATGCTGTTCTAGCGCCGCATCACCGAGACCGAGATTTTCCAGCGATCGCGGTATGGCGTTGCTAACGTGATCGCCGACCAGCAGGATTTTAGCCTGACCCTGCGCATTGATAACCGTGTATGGCGGAGGATCTTCGGGTCCGATCATTGATTCGATATGGTTCACTTGCCCAGCCAGGTTTAAATGTAACGTCCGCAGGGGTTTACGGGTGTGGACAAAGCATAAAGACTCATTCTGCGTTGGTCCAGTAGTCACTGCCAGAATAGCTACCCTGATCCGGGTTGCACCGGCTAACACCCTTGCAAGGGGCGCGCAAGCGGATCGTCGCTTGCGACCGCAACCCTGGCACCACGTTCGATCAGTGTTATATTAGGCAGCTCAGCCAGGGATTACCGAGTTAAACATGCACGCAGAAACACAGGATCTCGACCGGATGCCGGTCGCTGAACAAAGTTCGCTACTGGAGCAGGTACCCATTATCGATGTCGCACAATTGTTCCACGATATTTCCGCCAGGGCCGCCAGCGATGCGATCGATCAAATCGCGCAGGCCTGCAAAACCTGGGGTTTTTTCCAGGTGATCAATCACGGCATTAATAGCGCACAGATCGATGCAGTCTGGCAGCAGACCCATGGTCTGTTTGCATTACCGCTGCAAGAAAAACTCGAAATCCAGCGCAGCCGGGAAAATCCCTGGGGCTTTTACAACAACGAGCTGACCAAGAATCAGCGGGATAAAAAAGAGGTTTTCGATTTTACCCGCGAGGGCATCGATCCAATCTATGGTCAGCACAACCGATGGCCACAGGGTCGAGACGAATTCCGGGCCACGATGATGGCTTACCTGGATGCCTGTACCGAACTCTCGCTGAAACTGCTCGAGGCCTTTTGTCTCGGCCTGGATCTGCCGGCCGATTTCATGCGTCGTGATTTTGCCGGCAATCACACCGGTTTTGTGCGTTTAAACTACTACCCGACCAAGGATCCACTGGCAGATTCGAGCGGTGATCATCTGGCCGGTGCCGATCTTGGCATTCACCACCACACTGATGCGGGTGGATTGACTGTTTTGCTGCAGGACCAGGTTAGCGGCCTGCAGGTTTACCGTGATGGGCTCTGGTACGACATCCCCACGGTCGAAGGCGCCATGGTGATCAATACCGGTGACATGATGCAGGTATGGTCCAACGATATATACAAGGCCGCCATTCATCGGGTGCTGGCGATGGATACGCGGGAACGCTACAGCATCCCGTTTTTCTTTAACCCGGCGGCGAACTGCAAGGTGAGTCCGTTACCTTCGGTGATCGACGAGCAACATCCGAGTCGATACCAGCCTATCGAATGGGGAAGTTTTCGCGGCAAGCGCTCCGATGGGGATTACGCGGATTACGGCACCGAAGTACAGATTTCCCAGTACCGGAAGTGAAATCGGTTCCCGACGTAGGGTTTGACCCAGTAAATGAGCCGTTACCGACCACCCGCCGCCAGCAAATCGCCTTACATTACTCCTGAGGGAATGCGCGTCCTGCTGGACGAGCAAAAGTCGATCTGGCTGAGGCGCCGTGAAGTCGTTGCAGCCCTGTCGGCGGCGGCCGCCGAGGGCGATCGTTCGGAGAACGCCGAGTATATCTATCGCAAAAAAGAATTACGTGAGCTCGATCGTCGGATTCGCTATTTGCAAAAACGCCTGCCAGACCTCAACGTCGTCGAGCAGAAACCGGCGAGCTCGGAACGGGTATTTTTCGGCGCCACGGTCAGGCTCGAAGACGAGGACGGGGCGAGCGTCACCTATCGCATTGTCGGCCCCGACGAATTCGACCGCGAGGAACACTACATTAGCGCCGACTCGCCGTTGGCGCGATCTTTGCTGAAACGCGAACTGGGCGAGGAGGTTGAAGTCGAGGTACCAGGCGGACGGCTGTGTTACCTGATTACAGAAATAAGCTATTGAAGCAACGATGAAGATTACAGGGTTTAAGACCACCGCGGTTGATGTGTTGATGCCCGATTTACAGCGCGCCGGTGGGCGCAGCGAAATGCGACGGATTACGGCGCTCGCATCCTGTTATGCAATACCCATTTCGACGCATGTCTTCACCGAGTAAAGTTTGTCGATTGCCGGGTCTGAAGCCAGCTGTATTTCAGTCGAATACATGCCCTGGAATGCGCCCCTGTTCAATGAATCGATGGAGATCAAAGAGGCAATGATTGCGCTTCCTGAGCGCCCCGGCAGCGGATCCAGTTTTGACAAGACAGCCATAAAACGCTTTAGTGTTGGTTAATGGCGTTCATATCAGGCAGCAAATTTACCCCTAAAGTCATCGCGCAGCTCTTACTCGTGGTCATGGCGTTGCTGTGCGTTAACCCTGCCCAGGCCTTTTTGAATCGAACCTATAGCACGCTCGAAGCCGCAACCGAGTTCAATGGCGATTTCATTGATATTCTGCAGCAGGGGAAGTTACGCATACTGGTAACGCGTGACTTCTCCCAGGCGACCTACCTGCCCAGAAAGGGGTCGCCGCTGGCAGAGCAGCAACGTATTGCCGAGGAATTCGCGCTCTCACATGGTTTGATGCCGGAACTGGTGATGGTCGATAACTTTGCCAAACTGCTGCCGGCGCTGCTAGCGGGTAAAGGGGACATTGCGATCAGCAACCTGACCATAAGCCCGCAGCGGCTCAAGACAATGGCTTTCTCGATACCACTGGATCACGTTAATGAACAGGTGGTGGTCGCCAAAAACGACAAATCGATTCAACGGGTGCGCGACCTCAATGGCAAGTCAGTCATGGTGAATCGTGATTCGACTTTCTGGCATTCGCTCAACTGGCTCAAGCAGAATCGTTATCCGGACATTGAAATCCTGGAAATCCCGGATGATGTGCAGACCGAAGAGGTGCTCGATTACCTGGTATCGGGCAGGATCGATGCCACTATTCTCGATAGCAACCTGATGGATATCTACCTGACCTACCGGGATGATCTGCGCGTGGCCACCAATTTCAGCAGCCAGCGCGACATCGGCTGGGGCGTGCGCAAGAATGCGCCGCAACTACTCAGTGAGATCAATCGTTATCTGCAACTCGAGCACAGGGCCGAAGATCGCAACAAACGTTTTGCGGGTGATTTCGATGCGATTAAGAAGCGACGCGTATTAAGAGTACTGCTGCGTAACACTGCAGCCTCTTACTTCCTCTATCGAGGGGAATTAATGGGCTTCGAGTACGAATTCGCGCGTGAATTCGCCGACTATCACGGGTTGCGGCTGGAAGTCGTGGTACCGCCGAGCCATCGT
>JBATHL010000180.1:0-4707 GCA_049666745.1 Gammaproteobacteria bacterium | reverse complement strand
TACAAACGCCGCAACGAAGACCATATCATGAGCGTCGGTGACCGGGTGTTTTTAATTCAGGATGGCATTATCCGGCTGATTGACGATTTTTTACAGAATATCAGGTACCTGCGCAAGGAATCGGGTCATCAGCCCGATTTCCACGAGATTTCGAATAGCGTATTTGGTGCAAACCCGGTGTTTAACCGGGTGCTGGGCGTATTTTCTTTAAGTCGAACCAATGACGTACTCAATATCATGCCCAGTATTTTCATCGTCGGCGGCATATTCGGTACCTTTCTCGGTATCATGAGAGCGTTGCCGGAACTGACCGCTATGGACATCACCAATGCCGGGGCCAGCAAGATTGTCATCGACGCCTTCCTGATCAAGATTTCGTTTGCACTTAGCACTTCGATACTCGGTATCGTTTTATCGATTGTCATGAGCTTCATGAATACCCTGATGTCTCCGACCAATACCTACGTGGAGTTCGTTGACGCGTTCAATAGCGCCTCCGAAATTCTGTGGAACAAGTCAGAGCACAACGAGGTTAGTGATCGTGATTCAAGTCTGAGCGATCGCGAATCCGAAGCCGTAGACGCATTTGACCTGGCGATAGCGAACCTGCACGCCAAACGGGCTTAAACGGGCCGGCGTCGAGACGCGGGTTAAAATCCGTCCAGAATCGTCAGGGTACATTTGGCGTTGTTGCGTCGCAGTGGTTTAACCGGCGCGTATTCTTCGGAGTCGACAAACGCCCGCGCGGCATCCATGTCCGGAAACTCGATAATTACCATGCGCGTTGGTGTCCATAGATCGGTTTCGCGCACATCCATCTCGCCACCCCGAACTCGATAGACCCCACCGTGTTTTTCGGCGATCGGTTTCGCCAGCTGTTTATATTTCTCATACTCGTCCGGGTTTTCGATCAGCGTATCGACAATAAGGTATGCGCTCATTTCTGGATCCTGTTATGGCTTCATCGTAGAAATTATGTTCTGCATGTTTGTGCGAATCGTTATACTGCGTTTAAGCGAATCCGATCAAGTTACAAATGAATAATTTCAAACACATCAAATTTGAGAAACAGGGTGCGATTGCCAGGCTGGAGTTTAATCGGCCCGATGCGGCCAACGGGCTCGATGCGCTCATGTCCAGCGAGTTGAACCAGGCGGCGCAACTCTGCACCGATGATCCTGAGCTCAAGGCCGTGGTAATGTGCGCCAGCGGCCGTTTTTTCTGCGCCGGGGGAGATATCAAGGAAATGCAGTCACATGGGGACGCGATCGGCGACGCGGTGAAATCACTGGCGGACGATTTGCACAGCGCGATTTCGACATTTTCCCGCATGCAGGCCGCGTTGATCGTCGCCGTCAACGGTGTCGCCGCGGGAGCCGGTTTCAGCCTCGCGCTGATCGGCGATATTGTTCTCGCGGCGGAGTCCGCCAGTTTTACGATGGCTTATACCAGGGCAGGCTTGTGTCCGGACGGGAGCTCGAGTTACTTCCTGCCGCGCCTGGTGGGATTACGCAGGGCGCAGGAATTGATGCTGACTAACCGGACTCTGAACGCCACGGAAGCCTGCGATCTCGGTCTGGTCACGCGTGTGGTGGCCGATGATGAGCTGCAACTGCAGGCGCAACAGATCGCCACAGATCTCGCCGCTAGCGCGCGCCTGTCAACCGCCTACGTGAAGAAACTGTTGCTGGCCAGTTCCGGCAATGATCTCGAAGCCCAGATGGAGCTCGAAGGTCAGCTGGTGTCGCAGTGCGCGGCTTCGCCGGATGGTCGCGAAGGCATTCAGGCCTTCGTCGAAAAACGTAAGCCTGAGTTCAACTGAGAATTGTTATGACCGATTTTTCACAGGGTATCGCCTATATCGAAGGTGAGTATGTCGCGATTGCCGAGGCGAAGATTCCGCTGCTGGACTGGGGTTTTCTGCATTCCGATGCGACCTATGATGTCGCCCATGTCTGGCGCGGCAAGTTTTTCCGGGTCGATGATTACCTGGATCGTTTCCATGCCAGCATGAAAAAATTACGTATGTCGATTCCTTACAGTCGAGAACAGGTTCGTGCGATCATGTTCGAATTGGCCAAACGCAGCGGAATGCGCGACGCCTATGTCGAGGTTGTCTGCACCCGTGGTATTCCAGCTCCCGGTTCACGCGATCCACGTAGCTGCGAAAACCGCTTTCTGGCATTCGCGATTCCGTTTGTCTGGATTGCTGACGACGAACTGCGCGCAAAGGGGCTTAACTTGCTGATCAGCCGGCAGCAGCGTATTCCGCCGGAATCTGTCGACCCAAAGATCAAGAATTACCATTGGCTCGATATGGTCATGGCCCTGTTCGAAGCCTACGATCATGGCGCAGATACTGTCGTGTTGGTTGACGCTGACGGCAACCTCGTCGAGGGCCCCGGATTCAATGTATTTGTGCGTGCTGGCGATACGGTCATTACCCCGGCGCGCGGTGTGCTCGAAGGCGTAACGCGGGAGAGCATACTGGAACTGCTGCAGCGGGAAAACCTGCAGGTGAAACAGGAGGCGTTGCCCGCGGCGACGGCGAAGGCAGCAGACGAAGTGTTTATTACCAGTACCGCGGGCGGTGTCATGCCGGTCACGCAAATATCGAATGCACCGGTGGGTGACGGCAAGCCAGGATACCTGAGTGCAAAACTGAATGACGGCTACTGGGCGATGCACGATGACCCGGAGTTAAACTTTCAAGTCGATTATTGAAGGAGCAGGAAATGGCGGACAATCTGAAAGTGGCTCTGGTAACCGGCGCTGGTAGCGGCATCGGCAGGGCGGTTTGCCACGCGCTGCTGCATGACGGTTATGCCGTTGTACTGGCCGGCAGACGGTTGCAAGCATTGCAGCAAACTGTGGAACTCTCCGCGGCGGATGCGGCGCTCAGCCTGTGCGTCCCCACCGATGTCGGTAAACCCGAACCGGTCAGGGAACTGTTCAGACAAGCCGGGCAGGCCTTCGGCCGTCTCGATTTGCTGTTCAATAATGCCGGCAGTTTTACGCCAGGCATACCGCTGGAAGAGCTGTCTTATGAGCAGTGGCAGGCAACGGTCGACGTCAACTTGACCGGGCCGTTCCTGTGCGCGCAGCAGGCGATCCGTATGATGAAAACGCAAACCCCCCGGGGCGGACGCATTATTAACAATGGCTCGATATCCGCGCATGCGCCACGGCCATTTTCGGCACCTTATACCTCGACCAAGCACGCCATCACCGGTCTGACCAAATCGATCTCGCTCGATTGCCGAAACGATAATATCGCCTGTGGCCAGATCGATATCGGCAATGCCGCAACGCCGATGACCGAAGCCATGCCGAAAGGGGTACCGCAGGCAAACGGGGAAAGAGCAGTGGAGCCGGTCATGGATGTCGAGCATGTTGCGCAGGCGGTGTTACAGATGGCGTCGCTGCCTCTCGATACCAACGTGCAATTCATAACCATCATGGCGACCAGGATGCCCTATATCGGACGCGGCTGACGATCAGCGAGGTCTGCACGATTCAGGACGAGTTCCTGTTCAGCCCGCTTGCCGTTATAACAGCGATCGCGAATATCTTCTGCTAATCAAAGTGAGTATGATGACGCATAATCTTTGCATTAAAATTTGGCACTAGACGTATGCAAAAGAAAACCCTGATTCTCCTGGTGCTCACTGGCATCATCGGCATCATCGGCATAGCCAGCGCAAATGCCTCCTCCACCGTCACCATTACTGCACTGAAATCACCGGTGTGGGTACTACAGGACAATAGCAAAACCAAACTCGGCCGTAACAGCAAATTGAAAATCGGGGACAATATTGCAACCGGCGATGCAGGTCGAGTCGAGATCCAGCTTTGGGTAAATGCCAGGTTGCGGCTTAATTCGAATTCCGAAATCACGTTTCGAGCCACCAAGAAAGTCAACCAGACTGCTGCCGACGATCATCCCGAGTTGTACATACACGAGGGAAGAGCCTGTATCAATTATATGGCACTATCCAGTAGCGAAGAGAAATTTGTAATCAACATCGGCGACATGATGTTTGCCGCCATCCATCTTCATGGCGATATATGTGTGCTTCGAGTTGATGGCCAGTCGTCTATCAAGTTGCGTGCCGGTAGTGTGCAGGTCACTCATGCCATCGACCCAAATATGATAATCCTTAGCGAAACCGGATCTGAATTTCACATCGAAGATGACGGCTCCTTCAAGTTACTGTTTCCCGGTGATGATGTTTCCACGCTCGAAATAGAAAAGCCGTTTATCGTCGAGACCATCGTTGAGGAAGTCGCCCCGGCTGATACACCCGAAATTATCGCTGGTAGCAAAACCGATACCGGGGAACTTACCGCAGCTGAGTTCGAGGCAACCGGCGCAGAGGATGTCCCGGCTAATTCCCTCGATAGCGTTGATAAAAACGATGCTGCTGCCGAAGGGCTCAAGGCTGTGGCGCCCGGGACAACCCCGCAGGATGAGGTATCTGGCTATATTTACACGGTGTACCTGTTTTCCACTCGCGACGCGGAAGTCGCCGAAGAGGTCAACCGGAGATTTCAACAGGCGGGCCATGATACCCGAATCTTGGAAAGCACAACCGGTTCAGTGTTGCGTTACCGTGTCGTTGCTCCCGGGTTTGAATCGAGACAGGCGGCAAAGAACTTCTCCGAGGCGATCGTCGGCACACTAGGCGTTACTCAAACCTGGATTGG
>JBATHL010000179.1:0-12057 GCA_049666745.1 Gammaproteobacteria bacterium | reverse complement strand
ATTATCCTGTTGATCTTCAGCCACTATTCGTCACCCACCCAGTGTTTCATTACGTTTGCAACCCGCGCCGGATCATCCATCACCATCGAGCGCGCCATGTCTACTTTTTGCTCATAGGTAGCATCCTTGCGTCTTACCATCGCCGCCGCGTTGTTGGGATCATCGGCAAGATTAGGAATACCGGCAAACTGCTGCTGACCCGGCATACCCTGTTGCATCGGCATCGGCGCGCCGAGGGTTTGCACTCCATTCGCGCCTGCATCTCCCGCACCGCCACCAGTTTCGGCATCACTACTTTTTAACGACAGCGAACGCAGCGCCGGGCGCACAAAAATAAAGTATACGGCTATCAAACCAAGCGCGCCGAGCACCTGCTTGATCAGGTTGACGATCCAGGCTTCGTTGAGCAGGCTTTGCCAGGCAGGTACAACTTCAGCTTCGGGCGCTTCAATTTCTAAAAATGAAGTACTGATGATGCTGACCGAGTCACCCCGATTTTCATCGAAGCCGATCGTTTCCTTGACCAGCTTATCGAAACTTGCGATTTCTTCAGCGCTGTAGGGTTCTTTGGAGACACTGCCGTCGTCCGCCGTCACCTGCTTGTCGTCTATGATTACCGCAACCGACAGGCGCTGCACGCTGCCGACCGGATTGCTGGTATGGCTGATGACACGGTCAACTTCAAAATTGCGCGTTGACGAACGGTTCTGGTTTGGCGCGTATTCCTCGGTACCGATAGTCTGGTCGCCGTCACCGGTTTCGACCTCGGGCGCTACTTCGCCTCCGATCCGTCCGGTACCGGGCGGCTGGTTGCTGAGTGCTCCGGGAATACCAAGCGCCTGCGCAAAACCGCCGATAGCTTCTTCACTGAATTGCTCGCTACGAACGACGCTGCGTTCCGGGTCGTAGGCCTCGCGTGTCGACTCGACCGCAGAAAAATCAAGCTGCGCCGCAACCTGTGCATTCACCTTGCCTTCGCCGACAATGGGTTGCAGTAAATTAATGATGCGATCGGCAAAGTTATCTTCGAGTTTGCGCGAATAGTCGAACTGCCTGGTGGTTAACGACATGCCTTCGTCTTTTTCATCGGTCAACAGACGACCGAACTGATCGACGACCTTGACCTGCGAACTCTCCAGCATGGGTATACTAGAGGCTATCATCTGCACGACTGCCTCTACCTGCCCCGCATTCAATACCCGCCCGGGATGGAGCTTGACCACTACCGACGCACTGGGTTTGGTACGGTTACGAATGAAAATCGATTGTTCAGGGATCGCCAGGTGAATACGTGCTTTGTCAACCGCGCGAATCGACTCCACCGAACGCACCAGCTCGGCTTCTAGCGCATGGTTATAGCGCGCGTTCTCGATAAACTGACTGGTGCCAAGGCCCTGATCCTGCTGTAGCATTTCGAGACCCTTGGCAGTCCCGTCAGCCAAACCCTGTGAAGCCAGTAACAGGCGAGCTTCGGATAAGCGGTTCTGATCGACCAGCAGCGTGCCACTGGTGGCGTCGAGTTTAAAATCGATATCCCGTGACATCAGGGCATCGGCAACCTGGGCCGCATCCTTACCCGACATATTGGTGTAGAGCGGTGAATAATTCGGTTCGGCGGTCCATAACACGACTACCATGCCAATCGCGACCGCGGCAGCGAGTCCGATCAGCTTGCCGAAATGGCGTACCGCCCGCGATTGGGCCACGGCATCAATTGGATTTATCTGGCGTGGCGCAACGGCGACTACCCCTTGTCCATCCGGACCGGTCAGCATTTGCTGATTTGCGGTTGCTTCAGCCATCGTTTACACCGGCATGTTCATGACATCCTGATACGCGCTCAGGAGCTTGTTACGTACCTGGGTCAGGGCTTCGAAGGAGACGCGGGATTTCTGTACCGCGATCATGACTTCGGAAAGATCAACGTTTTCGCCCGTTTCAAATGCCCGGGCCAACGATGTTGCCTGCATTCCGGTTTCATTTACCTGGCTAATTGCCTGTTGCATCAAGTCACCAAAACTCGGACTCTGTTCCGGCTTTATCTCGGGCTGCATTGCCTGGCCCCTGGCCAACGATTCGAGTGCCTGCATCTGATTTAACAATTGGTTCTGTGTGTTACTGATCATGAAATTTCCTACCGGTCGATTTCTTGACGAATTTGGCCCTGATTTCAGCATCAGGCGCAAAACCGTTAACTTTTTGACATATAGTCGTTTTAAACCACCCTTTTCGGGCCTTGTTAGCTAGTGAGCAACAATCGCGCCAACTTTCTCTGATTCCTTGTCATCTATGTTGTGGCTCTTACCCCAGGCATTACGTACTACGTTAATCGGGAACAGGGGCGCCGGTGTCACGCAACTTGGCTAACTTGTAACGCAGCGTGCGGGGGCTTATGCCGAGTTTTTCTGCCGTCTTCTTGCGACTCCCCTTGAAACTACGCAGGGTCTCGAGAATGACCTCTGCTTCACGATCGCGCAGATCCGAATGCAGCATACCGTTATCCTCGAGTAGTGGTTCGAGCGGCACCTGTTCGATGCTGGTTTCCAGCATGATGTCCTGCGGCTGGATTTCCTTGCCCTGCTTCAGGATCAATGCGCGCTGGATCACGTTATCGAGTTCGCGCACATTTCCCGGCCAGTTGTGCTGTTGCAGGACAGCACAGGCCGCATCAGAAAGCTGGATGGAATCCCCCGCCGCACGACTGTACTGGGCAAGGATTTTGCGCGCGACCGGCACGATGTCGTCGCTGCGATCGCGCAACGCGGGAATCGTGATCGGAAAAACGTTGAGTCGATAGAACAGATCTTCGCGGAAACGTTTATCCCGTACCTCCTGGCGCAGGTCACGATTGGTGGTTGCGATGATGCGCACATCCAGTTCGATAATCGAGGTACCGCCAAGGCGCTCTACTTCCTTTTCCTGCAACACGCGCAGGATCTTCGCCTGCAATGCCAGATTCATCTCGGTAATTTCGTCGAGCAACAGCGTGCCACCCTGGGCTTGCTCAAACTTGCCCATGGTCGCTTTATGCGCGCCGGTAAACGCGCCCTTTTCGTAGCCGAACAGAACCGCTTCAAGCATATTTTCGGGAATAGCGGCGCAGTTAATAGCAATAAAGGCTTGTTTGCTACGCACAGATTGCTGGTGGATGAATTTCGAGTAAACCTCCTTGCCTACCCCGCTCTCGCCATTGAGTAAAACCGTTGCATCGGTTTGTGCGACGCGTTTCGCCAGTATCACGGTTTCCTGACTCGCGGCATCAACGGCGACCAGGCTTTCATCCGTGAGTACCGGATTGCGGATTTGTTTGCGTACCGTGTTTACCAGGTTTGTCACCTCGAAGGGTTTAACCAGGTAATCTGCCGCACCAGCCTGAATGGCATCCACCGCCTGCGGTATCGAACCATAGGCAGTCATCAGGATCACCGGCACATCGAGCTGGTTTTTGCGGATCGTGGACAGCAACTCGTAACCATTACCCGGGCTCATCTGCACATCACTGAGTACCAGGGAAGCAGAGTGGCTGGCCAGAAACTGTTCCGCAGCGCGGCCATTTTCAACTTCGTGGAAACTGATTTGATTGAGCTGCAGCGTATCGCAAATTGCCTCGCGCAGATCAGCATCATCTTCTACTACCAGTACATCAATCATGGTTTAGCTCCTTAAACTTTTAATTCAATTTTCTCAGGTCTTGCTGATTTGAGTTTTCATCGCCTGCCGACAAGGCAGGAAAATACGAAAACGACAACCTCGACCAGGGCGCGAAAACACCGCGATTCGACCCTGGTGGGACTCGACGACTGCCTTGACTACCGCGAGCCCTAGCCCGGTACCATCGGTCTTGGTGCTGAAAAACGGGTCGAAAATATGTGCCCGGGTTTCCCGATCCATACCGCAACCGTTATCCTTTAACGAGATCGATAACAGTCCGTGTTTGGTGACGGCAATACAGATTTCAATGCGGGGTTTACGGTCGCAGGCCTGTAACGCATTCATACATAAATTTGCCAACGCTCCGAGCAGTGCGTCCTGGTTACCCTGCAATTCCACTGCACTGTCCTGCCCCTGCATATGTAAAGTCGCTGCGCGTTGCTGCAACTGCGGCATGAGTTGTTCGTTAAGTTCACTGCACAGATCCGCTACCGTAAATCGGGTGGTGACGAACTGTCCCCCGTGTGCAAAAACCAGCATATCGTTGATCAATTTTTCAATATGACGGTTACGTGCCAGGGCTTTCTGGCAAAAAGCCTGGTGGGTCTCGTGATCGAGCACAGCATTGACACATTGCGACAGGTAAAGCATCGACGAAGCCAGCGGGGTTCTGATCTGGTGCGCGAGGCTGGCCATCATTTTGCCCATGGTCACCAGGTGCAGGTTTTGCTGCGCCGTACGCTGTAATTCGCGGGTCTGGGTAACATCACTCAGCAACAGCACCTGGCCCGGAGCGTAACCCAGCGGACGCGTCGAGATGCTGAACTGCCGACCATCGGCAGTTTTCAGTTCACCCTGATCGAGTTCAGGCAAGAATACCCGCCGCACGATATCGCGCCAGGCTTGCTGCTTAAGCGGCGTCCCCAGCAACAGACGTGCACTTTCATTGGCTTCGGCAACCTTGCCATGTCGGTCCAGCACCACGACACCACCGGGGATAGCGTCAAGTAAGCGCGGATTTGCATCGTACCGGTCCAGCGCATCAGCGGGATCGAGGCGATCGACATTCTGGTTGATTTGATCGACGCTGGCGCTCAGGCTGGCTGACAGGCGATTAAACTGCTCGAATGCATATTGCAGATTCTGCAGCCCTGGTTGGTCACTATGTGGTTTCTGGCTTTCCATCCCGTAAAGGGTGCACAAGCCAAACCAGTTACAACAAAGTATTAAATATCAATAAGTTATGGTTAATTTTATTTTGAGCTGCCATAAATATGACGCTATTCGATGCGTTCGATCTCGTATTTACGCATTTTTTCGACGAGGGTGGTACGCCGCATATTCAGCATGGTCGCTGCCCTTGCGACGACATTGTTGGTTTTTGACAGGGCCTGTTCAATCAGTGAAATCTCGATATCGGTGAGATACTTTTTCATGTCGATACCGTCGCCGGGCAACTGATCGATATCGGCCGCGGGCAGGGACGCCTCAGGCCCATCCGCGGTTGTTTCAGTCGCTTCAAGGAATCCCTCGCTTTGATACTTCTCCGGTAAATCCTTGGAATCGACCACACCGTGCGGGAACAGGATTGCGAGCCGCTCGATCAGATTCGCAAGTTCGCGCACATTACCGGCCCAATGATACTGTTGCAACATTGCAATCGCTTTCTTGCTCAGCCGCACTGAACCACGATTCTCGCGCTCGATACGTGAAATCATTTCATGTATCAACAGCGGAATATCCGATTTACGTTCCCGCAGTGGTGACACTTCGATCGGGAAAACATTGAGACGATAAAAAAGATCTTCACGGAATTTACCTTCCGCAATCAACTCCTCGAGCCCGCGGTGCGTGGCAGCGATCACGCGCACGTCGGATTTTATGGTTTTGTTGCTACCCACCTTTTCATAACAGCGCTCCTGTAGCACGCGCAGCAGTTTAACCTGCATGGGTAATGGCATATCACCGATTTCGTCGAGAAAGATAACACCGCCCTCGGCCAGTTCAAAGCGTCCCTGGCGGGCACTGATCGCACCGGTAAACGCGCCCTTCTCGTGACCGAACAACTCGCTTTCAAGCAATTCAGCCGGGATGGCGCCACAGTTAATTGGCACAAACGGCTTACTGCTGCGGGATGACTGCGCGTGGATATTACGCGCAATGACTTCCTTACCAGTTCCCGAATCCCCCAGGATCAGGACCGACGCATTCGTATCGGAAACCTGGTCGATCATTAAATTGATACGTTCGATCGCATTGCTGTTACCAATCAAGGGCTGGCATTCGCGGTTTTGCATGCGGCGCTCACGTTTATTATGTTTGCGCGCCTGGTCGAGAACCTGTGATAGCGAATAGTAATCGGACTGAAAACACAGGCCGGAGATAAACGGCAGTTGCACGACGATTTCGAGCGAGCTCAATTCAGATTTATCGGCCAGTAATATTACCGGGTACTGGCATTTATCCTCTTTATTACGCTCCAGGAAATACCTGGTAATATCGTCACCGCCTGTGCTGAAGATCGCGAGATAGCTGAATAATTCACGCCGTGGAATATCGGGTAATTGTTCAGGGGTTATGAGTTTGGCTTCGACCTTGATGAAGCCGAGTACGGCGAGGAAAGAATGTCCACGTGTGTGATTGGAATCGACAACTAGTACCTCGTTGCTGTCCTGACCCCCGCTATGTTCCATCATCTGCTGTCACTCCAGTTTCTGAGTTAGTTCCCAGCCAGTATTTTGACGGCCCTGGAAATTAACTTAGATTTTAGTCCAAGCTGACAATATTTCGACGGTATAAATTGAGTTTAGTAGATTAAATATTTTAATCGATCTTTGTCGATTTTATCTGGGGACCGAGTCGTTACTCAGGTAGGCCTGCGAGGCTTTTGAAGCCGTTCTAAGACGGGTCTGCTGCATAATTACCGATTGTTTGAACAATTCCAGTTTATCGACAACCTGCTGATTCAGGTTCTGCAAATGTTGCGCCCTGATTAAATCTATTTGCTCGATAGATGCCGCAAATGCCTGTTCTATAAATGTTTTTCTCTGCAACTCAAGGGCACCAACACGTTCAAATTCACCGCTGTCGAGCAGTTCAAGAATCTCATCGGTCAGCTCGATCGCTGCATTAAGGGCTTGCTGTTTGTTCATTTTCAATAGGGGCCGTATTAAACGCCGGTCGACCGGGCATACTCGGGAATCTGCTCCCAGGCTGACTTAATCTGGAACAAAAGGTCGCTGGTTTCATTGAGCTTGGCTATATCATCGCTGATGTTGGCCTGGGTCAGAGTAATAATCATGTACTCATACAGGGCCGACAGGTTGTTCGACAGGTCACCTTCATGTGAATGGTCGAGGCAGCCATCCAGGCCCCCGATTATCGAAATAGCCTTACCGATACATTCGCCTTTCTGTTTCACAGTGCCGTGCTGGATAGCCCCTTTGGCCTGGGCGATTCGCTCAATGGCACCATTCATAAGACGCAGGATTAGTTCGTGAGGATCCGCGTATTCGATCGAACCGTTATCTGCTGACTGGTACTGGTCGACGGCCTTGAGTGCTAGGTTGGTCATTGGCTCTATCTCCATGGCTTCTAGTCTAGGTTATCGTCTCGTACCCGATTTTCTTTAGCCGGAAATCGATATTAATCATTGTTATTGATCGAGTTAGGCTTGGGCAGGTTTGCCAGCTGCTGAGTCAGGAAAAGACTGGTCTGGTTGAACTGCGCGACCAGCGCGTCGAGTGCCGAAAACTGGCGTATCAGGCGCGCCTCGAGGCTCGAGATTCGGTCATCGAGCTTGATCCTTTCGTCGACGATATCGTCCAGACCCTCGTTAATACTCTCTTCACGTGACGAGATAAATCCATCCGAATCAAGAAAGTTGGAGAGCAGACTATCGAGTCTGTCAGCCAGTCCGCGGGTCAGTGAGACTGTCCCTCTATTACCGGCTCCACCAGAAAGGAGTTCTATCGACAAACCTTTGCTATCGCCCGACAGGCTGGTCAATACCTGTCCGTTGACCGATGCGTTTACGCCGTCAATAGAAGCCACGAGATCGGTACCATCGATGCCGTTGCCGACCGTCAGGCCATATCGATTGTCGGTCTGGGGGTCGATCGCGGTAATTTCTACCGTCGATGGGGATCCGCTACTATCCGAAGTGATTACGAAACGGTCGCTGGGGACATCATAGCTCACCGTCACCGATACACCGTTCGCTACCAGCATACTCGCCGCATTGATTTGCGTCTGAATTTCGCTCGCCAGGGCATCCTCGTCAGCATAATTCCCGTTGGTCAGGGTGATGCTTCCGGTCGAGAAGCCGTCAACGATTAGCGTCATATTATTACTATTGCTTCTGACCCGGAGGTCGGTGACCGGACCCGTACCGGTTAAGACGCCCTGTGACTCTACAGAAACCACGTTAACCGCGTAATCTCCGACCAGGGTAGCGGCAGTTGACGACACATATCCAATGCCGGGATCGCTGGTGCTGCCTGTCAGCGAGAACAACGCTTCGACTTCGTCAGGATAGTCAAGCAACGCGTCTGCCAGCTTGCTGCTATCTAGCTCCAGGGTACCGCTTGAGTTGGTGGTGATACCGACATCAACCAGCGACCTGATATTACTGTTTACACTCGAAAGGCTACCAAAAATGATATTTCGAATCTGGCTGCCAATGCTGCGCACGGTAAAGTCACCACTTAATGCACTACCTGTGCCGGTCTCTGGATCGTAGCTCGTCAAGGCATCAATATTCTGTCTTAGTTCATTGTAGGCGGTTACAAAATTAGTAACCGATGCCGTTACTTCATTGCGATTTTCCTGCACATTTACCGAGACGAAATTGCCGACATCGGCTTTCAGTAAGTCGAGTGTGACACCGGTAATCGCGTTATTTATCGTATTGGTCTCGCTGCTTATATCGAGCCCGTTGATCGACAGTGCGGCATCCTGGGCACCAACGGTCTGGGTCATGCTGGCTTGTGCGGAAGCATTAAACGCCAGTTGAGACAATCCGGCATTATCGTTGTCGTTGCCATCACCATCACCGCTCGAGGTGATTTCCATGCTGTTGGCGGCACCCGAGTTTTCCGACGTCAGCAACAGGCGGTAGCCGTTGCCGTCATTGACAATCGATGCCTGCATGCCATAGCCATTGGTATCGTCATTAATGTAATCACGCAACCCGGTAAGGGTTGTATTTTTGTTGGTGGTATTGACCTCAATAGTTTGAGGACTTGTGGTCGGGTCCGCAGTAAACGCGTAAGGACCTGTCGTGGTGGTACCAAACTGGACTGTCAGGGTGCCGCTGCCGATGGTATCGTCTACCGTGGCAAATGCGGTTGCTGCGCTGGTAGCAAGGGATTGTGCCTTCGCCAGCGCCGTGACCTCAATAGAATAACTGCCGGGGTCCGCTGAATTTTCTGCCGTTGCTGAAAAAATCGATGGGTCTGATACTGAAATCTCTTTCGCGTTAAACGCGCTCGCAGATTGCAGTCCACTCAAACTGCCCTGAAACTGTGACAGCGAGCTGCGCAGCAAACCGAAAGCCGACAGCTCGGTGCTGAAATTCTGCTCCTTGGCCGCAAGACGGTTTGCGATGGGAGCGCGTTCGGCTTCGAGCAGACCCGAAACCAGGGCGCCCAGATCCAGTCCGGACCCGACACCGAGTGAGCTGATTGCCGCCATAAGCTTCTTCCTGTTACTGACTTTAAACTGTTCGCGAGCAGGTCCGCGGACCTGATCGCCTGATCAAAAATGAGAAGGGGTAGCATTACCTAACCCCTTCTCAAACATGCATTACAATTAACGAGCAAGAAACAGACCAGTTTTATCAGGTCCTGTCTGAAAATATTAAACCCTGGCCTATTTCGGCCCCATTAACTGCATCTTTCTGTAAGTCACGAAGTTGGAGTGCTATTGCCAGTGCTTCCTCGGACGGAATCTGCCGGATCAGCTCGCCACTACCCGAGTCGACGACCCGGATTATGGTTTGACCGCTGTCTTCATCCACGTTGAATGACAAATCACGCTGAACGCTCTGCACGATTTCATTGATCCTGGTGACCGCTTCGTTGATCTCGGCCGAATCGGCAGCCCGAGCAGGCAGCTCCTTGCCTATAGATGGCAAAGTTTCGCCACCTTTTCCTGGCAATGTGGCTACGTCAGTCTTCGCGACCTGTCGTGAGTTTTTCGCAGCGCTGCTCAGTGCCCTGATCGACGCTATGCTTGAAATCTCGTTAGCCATATTAATTCTCCGCTTGAGAAGAGAAGACTGGCATCGACGATGCCAGTCTCTCATCTACCTGTTACTGAAGTAAGGCCAGAACATTCTGCGGCTGGGCATTCGCCTGTGACAGAACCGATATACCGGCCTGCTGCAGGATCTGGGCACGCGTCAGGTTGGCAGTTTCGGCCGCGAAGTCCGCGTCACGAATCCGTGAACGGGCAGCCGACAGGTTTTCGGAGGTCACACTCAGGTTCGAAATAGTGGATTCGAAACGAGTCTGTACCGCACCCAACTCGGCACGCAGGCCACTTACTTGTTGTAATGCAAAGTCAAGCGTCAGCAAAGCTTCATTTGCGGTAGCGCCGGTCAAAACATCTGTGTTAGTAAGCTGTTGATCTACCTGAGCAGCAGCAGTACTAAAGGTCACAGCAGTACCAGCTCCAGCGCCATCATCATCGAGTGTTGCAAATGTGCCGGCAGCGGAAAATGCACCTTCAGACACCGCGCCTGCTAAAGTAATGCCAGCGTGATATGTTTCATCGAGACCACCAAGTGTGCCTGTCCCTTCAACAATTGCTATATCTGCCCCATCCGTATTAGTCAGAATAACGTTAACACCATCAACAGCTGCGCTTACACCCGTTTGGTTTGACAACGAGTTTAGCGTCGCTGCATCGGTTGCGGCCACACCTGCCAAGGTAACTTGCACACCGTTGACGGTTACGTCACCAACGGCAACAGCAAGAGCGCCAGTTGAAGTTGTAGTCGCCTTAAGCGCCTGCACACCTGAACTAGCACTTACTGCATTAATTGCTGATACAACATCATTAATGGTTGTTGCACTAGATAAATCAATACTTGTTCCGTTAAATACATGATCAGTTGCGGCAACAGCCAGTGCTAAATTTGTTTCAGTTATCGAGGTCGTTGTTAACACACGTGCACCTAACTGAGAAGCCCGTGAATCAACACCATCAACCTGGATTGTCTGGTTCTGGTTAGCGCCAACCTGGAAGGTCAGAGTCGACAATGTTCCATCGAGGATGTTCTGACCGTTGAACTGGGTTGAGTTAGCGATACGATTGACTTCTGCAATCAGTTGACCGACCTCGTTATTCAGCGCCTGACGGTCTGAAGACGAGTTGGTGTCGTTGATTGACTGCACTGCCAGTTCGCGAATACGCTGCAGGGCATCGCCCGTGGTACTCAGTGCGCCTTCCGCAGTTTGCGCGAACGATACGCCATCGTTGGCATTTCTGATCGCCTGGTTCAAACCGCGAATCTGGGTGGTAAAGCGTTCTGAAATCGCAAGACCCGCCGCGTCATCTTTCGCGCTGTTGATGCGGAGACCGCTCGACAAACGCTGCAATGACGTGGCCAGGCTGCTCTGAGAAGTATTCAGATTTCTCTGCGCCGTCAGCGACGGTATATTGGTGTTGATAATTTGAGGCATTGTTCTCTCCTAAATACACGCTTCAACGAGCGCCGAATTTAATTTACCGGGAATCCAGAAACCCTCTGAATTTCCCGCTCAGGGACTTTAGCGGCCGGTAGAGAACAAACTTTAGAAATATATTTACTACTTTAGGAAATTGAACAACGAAGAACTGGTAATGCGCGCGAATACCGCCTGTGCAGCATCCAGAGTCGTCTGCTCCAGGGTTAACTGGCTGATGGCTTCGGCCAGATCGGTATCACGCAGGGTACTCAGCGTAGACCGGGTCTGCAGTATCTGGGCATCGTTGTCATCGCGTTGGCTGTCCAGCGTATTCAGCCGACCGCCAATTTGTGTGCGCGCATTGAGCGAAGCTTCGAATGCCGCATCGAGATCAGCCAGCGATTGCCCGATATTGGCCGCCCTGACGGTATCGCCCGGGTTTGTTTTCAGGGTTTCCGACAAATTAGCGACGATCGAAAAAACATCCTCGAATTGGCCGGCGCTGACGGTAAAAACGTCACCCGCGGCGGGCGCACCGGTAATCGAGGTCCTGATACCCTGGAAGTTGATATTTTGGCTGTCGGTATAGGTCGCGCCGGTAACGATGTTGGCTCCAGCGCCCACATCGAACACATCGTACACCCCGGGCGCGGTGAAGCGGATCTCGTAGTCGCCGGCGACGTAGGCAGACATATCTACTACGCTGGCAGGCGCTATTACGCCGGTGCCAGTA
>JBATHL010000178.1:0-7380 GCA_049666745.1 Gammaproteobacteria bacterium | reverse complement strand
GGAGGTCTATCGAAGTAGCGCTATAGCCCAGCGCTATGTCCGTTCTCCCTCCTATGAACGGACAACGATCCGGACACCCCATCCGGGTCATACTCTTGGCCCTGGCAGTTTACTGCCAGGGCTTTTTTATGCCCACACTACTCCTCGGCCTGGTGCGGGATGGAGGACCCCGGCTCAAGCCATTTTCGGCATACTTGCTCCAGCGAATCGAGTCCCTGCCGATTCAGGGTCGATAGCGTCGATACGCTCTGCTCGAGGCCAACCAGGCGTGCCTCGGTATCCGCAACCATTTTCAGAATCGCCGAGCGTGACAGCTTATCGGATTTGGTAAGCAGTATGTGTATCGGCAAGCTGTCGCCCAACATATCGATCAGACCTTGATCGAGATCACTGATGCCACGGCGTATGTCGACCACGATGATAAGGCCCTTCAGGGCCCGGCGTTCGAGCAGAAAAGCGGTTAGTACCTGGTTCCAGTGACTACGCATTTTTTTTGAGACCCTGGCAAATCCGTATCCGGGCAAATCGACGAGTCGGCGCTCCTGATCCAGTTCAAAGAAGTTGATCAACTGGGTGCGCCCAGGTGTCTTGCTGGTCTTGCACAGGCCCTTTTGCCGCGTCAGGCAGTTTATAGCGCTCGATTTGCCCGCGTTGGAACGTCCGGCAAACGCGACTTCAGCACCCTCGTCGGCAAGCATTTGCGATAATTCGAATGCGCTGGTAACAAATCTGGCTTGCTTGAATGAAATACTCATAGTTCCCATCGGGTTATTGTTGAACGAGCGGCCGGTGTATGATATACATTTGCGCCCGAAATTTCCGTACGTTTTCCCCCTGGAGAAATAATGAAAGCGAGCCAATTTGGAGCCATGATTCTGGCCTTGTCCGGTCTGATGTCATTCACCGTGAACGCGGCTGATATCGAAGCCGGCAAAACGAAGAGTGCCGTATGCGCGGCGTGCCATGGAGCTGACGGAAACAGTTCCAACGCCGCCTGGCCGTCGCTGGCAGGTCAGCACGCCAGTTACATTTACAAGCAGTTAAAGGATTTCAAGGAGGGTCGTCGCAACAATGCCTCGATGACCGGTATGGTGGCTCTGCTCAATGACGAGGACATGAAAAACGTGGCCGCATATTACGAGAGCCAGCAACCCAAGGCAGTCGCTTTTGATGCTGATATGATCGAGGTGGGTGAAAGTATTTATCGCGGCGGTATTACTGAAACCCACGTGGCGCCTTGCATGGGGTGTCACTCACCCAGCGGCAAGGGTAACGGCCCCGCGGGTTGGCCGTCGTTGAAAGGTCAGTATCCCGAGTACCTGGTCACTCAACTGCAAAACTTCAAGCAAGGCTTACGCGCAAACGACAGTGGTAAAATGATGCGTAATGTCGTGATGCGTATGTCCGATATGGAGATGAAATCGGTAGCAGCGTATATCGCGGGTATCGAGTAAATCCAGCCAATAACTGCATTCAGCGGATATTAATCTGCCGCGGTATAAGCTTGCGACAAAACTTATCGCGATAATACCTGTCCATCAGGGGAACGATTTTTTGAGGAGAAGCATAATGATTAAACGCCGGTTAATGGGTTTAGCCTTGTTGATGCTGGTTTCGGCCGCTGCGTCCGCGCAAACAGCCTTCGTGGCAGGTACCGACTACCAGGTAATTTCGCCCGCAGTCAAGACCACCCAGCCCGACAAGGTAGTCGTTACCGAGATATTCTGGTATGGCTGCCCGCATTGCTTTCGTTTCGAACCCTATGTCGAGCGTTGGGCGGCGGGTCTGCCCGATGGTGTAGTCTTCGAACAGGTGCCTTCTTAGCTGAATCCGCGCTGGACCGTACTTGCCCGCGCCTACTACGCGTTCAAAATGATGGGTGTGCTTGAGCAAACCCACAAGGCAGTATTTGAGGCGATTCATCTCAAGCGCGAGCGCCTTGACAGTCTCGATTCGATCGCTGCATTTGCCGCCAGCCTCGGGCTTGACGAAAAAGTTTTTCGAGAGAATTACGCTTCCTTTCCCGTCGAAACCCAGATTCGCAAGAACATACAAAAGGAAAAACGTTACGGCCATCGCGGAGTGCCGGCGGTCATAGTCAATGGTAAGTACCTGGTGTCGGCATCATTGGCGGGCAGTAATGAGCGCATGATCCAGATAATGAACTTCCTGGTCGCACAGGAACTTGCGCAATAAGCGATACTAGTTTGTACTCCAGCCGAAACGGGCGATCGCGATGTTGCCCTTGCCGTGAAATTCCAGTGATTCACACAGGTCCCGGATCAGCACTAACCCGCGTCCGCTCAACGCCATTTCCCTTGGTGACGGCGGGGCGTGATTTTCGAAATCGAAACCCGTTCCACTATCTTCGATACGTAACAGTATTCTGCGCCATGATGATTCCTGTTCTACCGATAAATTGAAAATCACATATCCACTGTCAAGACTTGCGAGCCGTCTTTCACGGGTCTGAAAATAAGCTTCGAACCCGGCCGGGTCGGCTTTCAAATTTGAATCCAGTCCGAGCACACCATGATCGAGGGCATTTACGTATAATTCGGTCATCACGGTGAAAAGCGATTGTCGCTCAGCTTCGAGCTCTTCCATTTCCATCAGGTAATTGACCAGAATCGGAACCGGGTTGGTTTCGCGCAGGCGGGTGCCGTTGAAGCGTAAGGACAGTTTCCATTCACCACGATCACCGAGCAAGTGGGTAGGCGGTTTGATGTAGTCATGTACCTCGATCTCGGGCAATACATCATGTACGCAGGTAATTTCTACCAGCGTAACGTCATCGGCCTGGGTCGTGATATCACCACAAAACCGGTCGAGGTCAGTAAAGACCTGGTCAAAGATTTTATTTTTCGGTGCGCTGCAGATGGACTCTATCAGGCGGTCACTACCGAACTCCTGATCCTTCACATTGCGTGCCTCGGTCAAGCCGTCGCTATACATCAATATTTTGTCATTATATGAAATCGGCGCGTACTGCAGCATTTCCTTGGGGTCGATGTTCGCTTCGACGCCAAGTGGTAATCCGGTGGACACGAGGCGGTGCCTGATCTGGTTGGTTTCACCATCGACGATGATCACGTCTGGCATACCAGCATTGAACACCCGTACATGTTCGAGGTCATGATTAACGACGACCAACTGGGCGCCGAAAAACATACCGACGGGTAGCATCGACTTCAATTTTTTGTTGATGCCGGTCAGAATTTCCTCGGGACTGAACCCCTTGGTCGTCATGGCACGAAATACCTCGGAAACCGGCATCGCCCCGAGGGCGGCGAGTAAGCCGTGTCCGGTGAAGTCTCCCGTCAGAAAGAAAAGGTCGCGAGCGGGTGAGTATGCCGATAACACCATATCGCCACTAAAGATGCCTGCTGGACGCACAACCTGGCGCAGGTGCTGGTTTTCGATGTTAGAGCTTTGAATGGCGTTGACAAACACGGATTCGGCGATTTCCTGCTCACGATGAATCATGCTGTACATGCCTTGCACTTCGCGGTTAAGTGCGGCGATACGCTGCATCGAGCGAATCTTGCTCTGCAGGATAATCTTGTCGTAGGGTTTGATCAGGAAGTCGTCACCACCGGCTTCTATACATTGTGCCAGTGCTTCTTCATCGCTCATTGCGGTGAGAAAAATCACGGGTACGAAGCGATTTGTCGAGGCCGCCTTGATCTGTCGCGTGGCTTCATAGCCATCGATAATCGGCATCATTACGTCCATGAATATGATGCTTGGATGTTCCTGATTGAACAAGTCGATAGCTTCCTGTCCATTGACTGCTTCAATGGTCTGGTAACCTTGCTTGCTAAGCAGCGACTTTAAAATGAGACGATTGGTTTTTTCGTCATCGACGATCAGGGCTTTGCCGAGGCCGGAGTTACTCATAACGGAGGGCGGTTCGGAAAAACTGGGTTGTCGTTCTCCCAAAAAGCACAGGTGATCCCTATTTGATTGTGCTTACTTGTTTAGTACAAATGGCGCTGAAAGCAAGCATACACCGATGTGGGGGCGGTAATTAATACGGCCAGCCCAGTTTACCGGAAAGCCCCGAATGACGTTGGGTCAGGCTTTCGATCGAGCTGATAACGACCCTCTCCGGGGCGTGCAGAATGAACTGCTGGCGGGCACGGGTGATTGCGGTGTACAGCAGCTCCCGCGACAAAGCTTCAGAGTCCTGATCTGACGGCAATATGAGGAACACCGAATCAAACTCAGACCCCTGCGATTTGTGTACCGTACTGGCCCAGGCGGGTGCGAATTCGGGTAAACGGTTCACCGCCAGATCGCGAATATCGCCAGCGGAATCCCGGAAGCAGGCGCGTAGCCCGCTTGAATACTGCCATAGAATTCCGGTATCACCGTTAAACAACCCCAGTTCATGATGATTGCGTTTAATCAGTATGGGTAAGCCGGCGTATAAATCAGAGTCGGGTAAATTATTACGTGCCAACATGGCCCGCGAAATCATAAGGTTGAGTGATTTCACACCGAGAGGCCCCTGGTTGGTTGCACACAACACGCGTGTTTTTTCATAGACCTCGAGTGCTTCAGCTGGTGAACTGCGGTCGAATATAGGCTCGTAAGCCGCGTAGAGCCAGGCCATGGCATCGGCGTGAATTTGATCATCGCCCTCGGCGTACCAGCGCAGACCCCTGTCCCCGAGGCGCAGCAGTTCGAGAGTCGCTTTACTCTGGCCCCGGTTGACATGAGCTGCGACTTCACCGATAGCGCTACGATGATCAAATCGGTAATTGTTACGCAGCAAGGCAATCGATGCGGCGAGCGGTACGCTAGCCGGTTCAAAGGCTATGCCATGACCGGTGATATCGCCCAATACGTTGCCGGCAGCGACGGACGCCAGCTGGTCCCGATCACCTAGCAAAATGAGTCGCGCGGTTGCTGGTAAAGCGGTCAGTAAGTGAAACATCAGTTTCAGATCGATCATAGAAGCTTCATCGACCACCACACAATCCAGTGCCAATGGATGATGCTCATGGTACCGATACCCATGCCGTCGATAACCGAGCAGGCGATGAATAGTGCCGGCCGTGGTGGGGAGCGCGTCACGGACAGCTGGATCCATATCGATGTGGCTTATGCGTTGGCTGATCGAATCCATCATCCGTGCCGCGGCCTTACCGGTTGGTGCTACCAGCGCGATACGTATATCCGGGTCGAGAGCAGTCAACACTGCCAATATACGGATTACGGTCGAAGTTTTACCGCTACCCGGGCCACCTGAAACCACGCAAAAGTGGTTTCGCGCGGCGGTTGCGACGGAGTGTTTTTGGTCCTGATCGATCGACCCCGAGTCGGCAAAAATCTGTTCAACCTGTTGTGAAATTCGTTCGTTATCAAGATCATGCCTGATCTCGAGCATTGCACGAATCCTGCTCGCAACTTGCTCCTCATAGTTCCAGTAGCGATTAAGGTAGAGGCGTTCGCCGTCAAGCGTCAACGGGGCGGATTCGTTCGGGCCACCGACACAGGGGCTGGCACGTAAATGTGCGCACCAACTCGCGCTGTCGATACCACAGGGTATTTCAGTCGCATCGGTGAAATTCGAATCAAACAGGGGACGCTGGTCAAAACGTCCCAGTTCTATGCATACGTTCCCGCGCTGGTTGGCTTCGCTCACCAGCGCGGCGCTAAGGCTCAGTAAATCATCGATACCGGATTGTGCCTGCCTGGCCACAAACTCGGCGAAATAATAACTTAACCAGCTTATATCACCGTTACGCGCGAGATGGTGTAGTAGCGAGCTCATGCGTCGACCGACTCGAGCGGCGTAAATTTCATTAATTGATCGAGTTGTTGAATTGTTTTCAATCCAGGTCGATCGAAATGAATACCATAGTGTCTGCCATGCTGTGGTCTCATCGCGCGTAAAAACAGGTAATAACAGCCACCAAAATGTTTTTCATAGTCGTAATTCGACAGGCGTATTGCCAGCAAGCGATGCAGCGCCACGGCATAGAGCAGTGCCTGCAAGTCGTAACGCCGGCCAAGCATTGCCTGCTGGAGATTCTCCGGCCGATAGTTTTCCAGGTTGCTACCGAGCAGGTTGCTTTTGTAGTCAGCGAGGTAGTAACGGCCCTGGTACTCGAACACCAGGTCTATTACCCCGGTAATTAATCCACAAAACTCGGGACTGCTGACGGCCTGCAGCGGTAGCGGGGACAGGGACTGCATGAACTGGTTGAGCGCATCGATGTTCAGGTGATCGAGGGCAAAATCGAAAGCAAGCTCGTTTAACCTTTGCCGGTTGGAAATATTGCTTAAGGTCATCGCGGCGCCATCCAGTGGTGTCGATACTATTTGCTCGAGCCATGCTATCAGCGTCGGCTCGTGTTCCGGTGAAATTCCAGCCAGTGGCAGCAAGCGAGGAAATAATTGTGTGCACTGTTGATGAATATCCTGCTGGAAATCGATATTCTCCAGCAATGAATGAAGCAGCAGCCCGACGTGACTGCCGGCTGGAAAATCGAGGATAGGGTCACTCTGGCTGGCGGTGTCACCGAAATGGGCTGGTTGATGAATACCACGGGTTAGCGCGGTAAAGCTGTTTATTCTCCATTGGGTCATGTTGCTGCGTGAAAATTTGGCAAGTTGTGCGGCCGGTAGTTTTAACTCACTCGAAGCATACGTAGACGACAGGTCACCCCGGGGCAACGGTAGCAATTCAATACTTGTTGCACTGGCGTCAATCAGGGCCTGTAGATCGGTGGCAAGGTCCATGTCGGCGGGAAATCCATCCGCTGCGGTTGTATCGAGGTCATGCGGAGCTTGCTTCGAATGCAGCAGATAAGCCAATGCGGTCTGTTTCGCATAGCCCGATCTAGTGGGATTCCCGGCCTCGCCCCAGGCCAGGTAAACTTTGGAACGCGCGCGCGTCAGCGCGACATACAACAGGCGTACATCCTCCGCAAGCCGTTCTTTCTCTGCTATCAGCCAGTTCTGTTCTAAATCTGGAGAGCCAAGATCGACACAGGGCAAGAGTTCCGCATCATGAAAATATACCGCTTTAGCACGGTCAACCTGCTTGCAGGACCACAGAAAAGGTACGAATACAATCGGGTACTGCAAGCCCTTGGATTTATGAATGGTTATAATCTTGACCAGTGCCTCATCGTCTTCCAGGCGCAATTCCGCGTCTTCGTTATCATCTTCTTCGAACTGCTGCTGAAACCAGCTAAGCATGGGTGACATGCCGGCAGTAATCGTGGACTGTTGTTGCAGTAATTCGGCCAGCTGCAGTAAATTGGTGATGCGTCTTTCGTTACTGTCCTGTTGGGTTAGCTGGCTGGTGATTTCAAATTTATGCAGCATTGATTGAAACATTGCTATGAAGCCATGTCTTTCCCA
>JBATHL010000177.1:0-3226 GCA_049666745.1 Gammaproteobacteria bacterium | reverse complement strand
GTTCTGTGTCAAACCCTTGCGCCGCAAGGTCGACGACGTCCAGGTCGCGCTCTACCTGGAAGAGCACGAACCAGACTTGAAGTCGCTCATCCTGAGCGCGGTCGACGCCCGGCGAACGGAGCTTGAGAATTTATCGCCCCGGCTGGTCGACCAGCTGGTGGAGCGAGCGCTCGACGCCTGTGCGCGGGTGGAATACGGTGACCGGGTCGAAGGTCAAAAACTCCGCCAGGCAGGTTCGAAGCTCGGGCTCACACTACTCGTTATGATCGGCCTGGTGCTCTGGCCGCCCGGGTTTTTGCAAACCGGCGCGCCGGCATTGCTGCAACCCTGGAGCAGCGCGCATGAAGTCTCTCCCTATCGCATCGAGCTTGCGCCCGGCGATATTGAAATTGCGCGTGGCGACGACCAGTTGATCAGCGCCAGGATCGACGGCTTCGACGGCGGCGACGTGCTGCTTTTCACCTCGCGCGACGACGGAGAAACCTGGCAGCAAAAGACGCTGGCTGCCACTAACGAGGTCGGCCGCTACGAATCCTTTCTCTTCGATTTGAATCAGGACACCGATTACTATGTCACCGGGGCGGGCCGACAGTCGCCCACCCATCGCATTGCGGTAGCCGACATCCCCGCGATCGAGTCGATCGGTCTGCGCTACCACTTTCCCGCTTATACCATGCTGCCAGCTGAAACCAGCCAGGGTTCCGGCGATATCGTAGCGCTGCGGGGCACACGTGTCGAAGTGCTGATCGAGCCGACGATAGAAATTCCGGGCGGTGCCCTGCAACTCGCCGGCGGCCGGCATATCGACCTGCAGCGCGGGGATGACGCGACCTGGATCGGCGAGATCACGGTACAACAGAACAGCTCGTACCAGGTAACGCTACAGCGCGCGAGCGGTATCCCTGTCGACGCCTCGCCCGAGTTTCAAATCAGCGCGCTCAACGACAAGTTTCCCAGCGTATCGATAGTAAGCCCCGGTCGGGATATCAAGGTCAGCATGATCGAAGAGCCGGTATTGAAGGTGCGCGCGGCGGACGACCAGGGCATTGCCGATCTCGAGCTGGTAATGTCGGTCAATGGCGAAGCCGAACAACGCATCCAGCTGATGCCGACGCAGCTTGAGCCGGGCGCCGAGCAACAGGTCGATGCCGAGCATATCGTTTACCTCGAGGACCTCGGGCTGCGTCCCGGTGACCTGATTTCCTATTACGTAAACGCCGCGGATCGTGCGCCAGCCGACGAGACCAGGACCGCAACCAGTGATATCTTCTTTTACCAGGTGCGTCCCTTCAGTAACAATTACCGGCGCGCGGAGCAGCAAGGTGGTAGCGGCGGTGGCGGCGGCGGCCAGGACGGGCAACAGCGAGGGCATCTGTCGGAGCAGCAAAAACAGTTTGTCGTGGCGACCTTCAAAATGATACGTGACCGTAATACCTACAGCGACGCAGCCTACCGGGAAAACCTCGAACTGCTCGTCACGGCGCAAGCGCGTATCCGTGACCGGGTGGAGGCGATAGTCAGGCGCATCAGCAGCCGGGCGATTGTCCAGACCGACAAAAGGTACAAGGTCATCCTGGAGGAATTGCCGTTAGCCGCCGAAGCCATGATCGAGGTGGAGCAGCAACTACCGCAGGCAGAGATCGAAGCGGCACTCACCGAGGCGCAGGTCGCGTTAAAACACTTGCAAAGAGCGGATGCGGAATTCAGGGATATCAACGTTTCGCTGGCTAACCGTGGTGGCGGTGCGGGCAGCAACACGGGCACCGAAGACCTGGCCAACCTGTTTCAGCTGGAAATGGACAAACTGCGTCATCAATATGAAACCGTGCAACGCGGCGCGCAGCAACCACCGCCAGCTGAATTGATCGATGAAACCCTGGATAAGTTGCGCGAGCTCGCACAGCGCCAGCAACAGGAAGTGGAGCGCGCGATGCGCCGCCAGGGCCAGGCGCAGAACAGTAACGCCAGCCAGCAGCAGCTCGCGCTGGCCGAAGAACTGGAAGCGTTGGCGCGACAGCTGGAACGACTTTCACGTACGCAACCGAACCCGCAATTGCAGCAATCGATCAATCAGATGCGTAATGCGGCAGAAGCCATGCGCCGCGCTGCAACATCCGCGACGGGGGGCGCAGCGGGGGGAGTCGGCCAGGCCCGCCAGGCGGCGCAAAACCTGCGCGAGGCCAGGCGCCTGCTGGACCAGGGCCGGGTGCGGCAGTTCAGCGAGAAAATCGAGCGCAGCCTGCGCCGCGCCGAACTGGCAGAGAGAAAACAGGCCGCCATCAAACAGGAGGTGGCGGAGCTCGACGAAAAATGGGGAACCGGGCTCGAGGCACAACTGGAAGAACTCACGCAGGAAAAGCAGGCGCTAAGGGAAGCGCTGACTGACCTGGAGAGCGAACTCAGCAGCCTGACGACTACCGCAAAGGAAGAACAGCCCCGCGCAAACCAGTCATTAAAACAGGCCACCCGGGCATCGCGCGAGTATCGCCTGCACGACCGCATCGGTCGCACGCGGCAAATGATACTGCTGGATGAACGGGAACATGCGCTCAACAACGAAACCGAAATCCAGAAGGGCATCGGACAGGTCCGCGAGCATATCGAAACGGCCCTCGAGAACGTTGGCGAACAGGGCACCCGGGGACTCGAACGGTCGCTCGAGCAGCTACGCGACCTGGCGCGCGAGTTGCGCTATCTGCGACAACGCGCCGCGGGGACCGCTAACGGCCCGGGTACGGACGCCGACGCTGCGGGTCGAAATGGTTTCGACGGCAATCCGGGTGGGTATGCTGAACTGAACGACATTGCCGAACGCACGCGTGAAATCGGCAAAGCCTTGCTTGACCAGGACGTCCCGGCGGGTGATGTAGATCCCGTGCTCGCGCAAATCGAGGAGTTAACTCGAGAGCAAAACAACAAGATTATCCCCGCTTCCAGCGCCCAGTATGAGCTCGCGCTGCGCGCTCTGATGGAGCTGGAGTACAAGTTACGCGACAAATTCGATAAACCCGAATACCCTGAACTGTTGATATCTGAGCCGACCGAGTTACCCGACGATTACCAGGAAATGGTCGCCGACTACTTCCGCAAATTGAGTCAGCAGTAAATGACTCAGTAATGCCCCTTCGTATCGATGAATGACCCCGATCAAACAGGCGTGCAATCGAGTTCAGAGATTCGCCTTTCTGCCAGCGATCCCACATCAACGCCTTGTCAGTTTCTGTGT
>JBATHL010000176.1:0-16371 GCA_049666745.1 Gammaproteobacteria bacterium | reverse complement strand
CACCCATCTGGTCTGGCTGGTAGGTTCCCATGATGAAATTCGGGAACAGCGTCAGGTAGTGTGACGTCACACCAAGCGTCCCGACTTTGGCGCTGGCCACCTGCTCTGGATCCAGCTCGACTGCGCTACCGACGCAATGTTCGTCGACCACGGTATAGTGATCCTCGAGTGGTTGTTCGGTGGTTTTATTGTGCACGAACTGAACGTGATAGGGCTCGATGAAATTCTCCATCAGCAACTTCCAGTTGCAGGGGACTTCACCAAAATCAAGCATCGCTACCGGCAGGTACTCGGTCACGTCGACCGCTCCCAGCTGACGCTTCAGCGGCGCCAGGAAATCATCGAATGCAAGCGACTGTTCGGCCAGGTTGACGAAAATCCAGTCATGCCAGACTTCGCAATGAACAGGCATCAAACCATTGTCGGCAAACGAGAAATCCGCGGGCAGTTCGCGCATCGCACCACCGAAGTAAGGCGCATTCTTGAGTGCGCCGCAAAGATCGTAACTCCAGCTATGGTAGGGGCAGCGGATCAGTTTGCCTACGCTACCCTCTGCATCGACCAGCTTCAGGTTTCGGTGGCGACAGACATTATGGAACGCGACTATTTCGCCCTGCTGATCGCGCAACAGAAACAACGGCAAGCCGGCGACCTCGATCGGCCTGACGTCACCGCTGTGCTCGAGCTGGTGGGCGAAACCCACGAACACCCAGTTGTCGCTGAACAGGGTGTCTCGCTCGACTCGCATAAAGTCGTCGCCGATATAGGCCTCCGCCGGTAAACCGTGCGACACCGCACCCGGCGCGTCAAAGTCATCGAATAGTGACTGGTCGACCATTGCTCTACTCCACATGAGCGCGCTAAATTAGCACAAAAGTTCCCGCATTCGAAGCAATAAACGCAACTGATTTACGTTTTCAGCAATTTATTTTGCAATTAATTGCATTATCCACAATAATGGCGCGCTTAAAATCACGATAACCACAATATGCCATCCAAAGTCGCCGTCCCCCTGGAGCCGTTAAAAACCCGGAGCATCGCCTCAACCGAGGACGACCTCAATCGCGCCATCATAAAGATGCTGCAGCAGGACGGGCGCCTGCCATACAAGGATATTGCGCGTGCGCTCGAGGTCTCGGAAGGCACGATCCGCAATCGTGTGCAGTCGATGAAAAAAAGTGGCGCGCTCAAGATCGTCGCCCTCGCTGACCCGATGGCGATTCGCTACAAGGCCGATGCGATGATCGGCATCAAGGTCGCAAACCCTGCGACACCACGCGAGGTTGCCCATCGCCTCAGCGAACGCGGCGAAGTGGTTTACGTACTCTGGGTTTCAGGACGCTACGACCTGCTGATAGAAGTGGTTTGTGAAACCCGCAACGCATTCCAGACTTTTCTGGAACAACATTGTTTCGGCCACAACGACATCGATCAGATCGAAGTCATGAGTGGCATCGAAATGTTCAAGAATCAATTCCTGTTGAAACGACAGGCGCAATAAAACCATAGAGGACCCTGGAAAATGAGCAGCACTTACTACGAACATTTTAAAGATGCGTTACCGGACCCCGCGCGACTCGAAGAGGAACAGAAAAAACTCCAGGACGCCGGCGTAAAATATATCCTGTCCTGCTGGATCGATATGTTCGGCCAGCCCAAGACCAAGCCCGTGCCAATCAGCGACTTCGTGCCGCTATGCATGGGCAAGGGCCCTCAATTCGCCGTGCATTCGATTTCATTCGTACCCGAACTCGGCCCGGCGGACTCGGACCAGGTGCCATTGCCCGATATCGATACCATCCAGATCTGCCCCTGGGATACGACCATCGCCTGGGTATTTTCCGACCTGTGGTGGGAAGACAAACCCTACAACCTGTGTCCGCGTCAGGCATTGAAGCGCGTTATGCACGAAGCTGCCGAACAGGGTTACGCGATGATGGCTGGTATCGAACCAGAGTTTATTGCCATGCAATGGGATGACAAGGGCCATCCGGTCAAGGCTTTCGACGACGACCCGATGCCCGGAGAAGGTATCCGTCCGCGCCGCCAGGCCTTCGGTTACGATGTTGAGTATTCGCTCGATTCGATGGGTTTCCTCGGTGAAATGATCGATATCCTCGAAGACCTCGGCTGGAATTTGCACGACGTAGTTGCCGAGGGCGCATATTCACAGTTTGAACTCGACTTCCATTACACCAATGTTCTGGAGATGGCGGACCGCCTCGTGTTCCTGCGTATCCTGCTCAAGGAAATAGCCAAAAAGCACGGCATGTTTATCACCTTCATGCCGAAGCCGACCACGGGCGACTGGCGTTCGGGCGCACACATGAACGTATCGATGCAGAAAGTCGATAACCCGGGTGTGAATATTTACGACGGCGGCGACGGTAACTGGAGTGCCGAGGTCAAACATGCACTCGGCGGGATTTTGAAGCATGGCGCCGCGATTACCGCGGTTGCCTGCAGCACGGTCAATTCCTACAACGGCCTGGTCCCCAAGGTGGGTGGCTTCGAAGGTGGTACCTATACCTGGGCACCGACACACATGGCTTACGGCTCCAATAACCGCTCCGCCATGCTGCGCCTGCCGCAAAGTCGTTTTGCCATCGAGAATCGTGCCGCCGATATGTGCATGAACCCCTATATCTCGCTCGGCATGATGCTGGCGGCACAGGTCGAAGGCCTGGTGAATGAACTCGATCCAGGCCCGTCGCTGGATGAAGATCTGTACGTGATGGACGACGCGGAAAAGGCGCAGCGTAACCTGACGCCGCTGCCGCGTAACCTGATGGAAGCCACAGAGCGTCTGGGCAAGAGCGAGCTCGCCATGAACGTCATGGGTGAAGCCATGATGCGCTCCTTCCTTGCCTACAAAATAGACGAATGGGAGCGCTACCACCAGGAAACCACCGACTGGGAAGTACGGGAATACCTGCGCCTTTACTAGCCGATGAGCGCTGACTATTCAGTATTTGATCTCGGCGATTTTGAGTTGCAGTCGGCTGTGGTATTGCCCAACGCAAAGCTCGCCTACAAAACCTATGGCAGCTTAAATGCGAGCCGGAACAACGTGGTGGTGCTGCCGACTTTTTATACCGGCAGTCATATGCGTAACGAGGGATTTTTCGGGCCCGGTCGGGCAATCGACCCGGCACGTCATTTTGTGATTTCAGTCAACCTGTTCGGCAACGGTATCTCATCATCGCCGAGCAATACGCCGGCCCCGTTTAATGCCGCCAGCTTCCCGGATATCACACTCTACGACAACGTCCGTGCGCAGTATCGATTGCTCACCGAAGAACTCGACGTCGAGAAAGTCGCGCTCGTTACCGGCTGGTCCATGGCCGGTTGCCAGTCATTTCAGTGGGCTGCTCAGTATCCGGACTTCGTCAACGCGATACTGCCGTTTTGCGCATCGGCGAAAACTTCCGCGCACAATATCGTTTTTCTCGAAGGCGTTAAGGCAGCGTTGCAGGCAGATGCGGTTTACGCTGACGGTAATTACACGCAACCACCCGTTAAGGGATTGAAGGCCTTCGGTCGCGTTTACGCCGGCTGGGCCTTCTCGCAAACCTTTTACCGCGAGCATATGTATCGCCTCAAGGGCTTCGACAGCGCCGAAGCGCTGCTGCAGGACTGGGAACAGGATCACCTCGACTGGGATGCCAATGACTTGCTCTGCAAACTGAAAACCTGGCGGATGGGCGACATCAGCGCCAATGAAATGTACCAGCACGATTTCAAGGCAGCCCTTAACGCGATCAAGGCGGAAACCATCGTCATAGCCTGCGACAACGATTTATACTTCCGCCCGGAAGACAACCAGCTCGAAATCGAACACATAATTGGTGGCGAGCTGCGCATCTACCCATCCCCATGGGGCCATTGCGTTGCGTCACCAGGCAATGACCCCGAATTTGAACATTATCTGGACCAGGCAATTTCCGAATTGCTTGTTAACTAAGTTTCCACTACCAAAACCTGGAGAAAAGCATGACCGCACCAAGCGTATTTAGAATCGCCGATATACAGGATCGTATCGACAACCTGCCGGAAAATGGCACCTATATCAAACCCTTCGTTACTACCGCGATCAGCGAATCCATGGCTGGCGGCATTAATTGCCTCAACAAGATTTCAGTACCCTGGGACCTCACCTGCGACGAAATGATTTATTGTCTGCAGGGTACCTTTCGCCTGGTGGTCGACGATATCGGCTACGAACTGAACCCGGGTGACCTGATGTTCGTGCCAAAAGACAACCACGTTAAATATGAATGCGACGATAAATGTGTCATTTTCTACACGGCCTACCCGGTCGACTGGAAACAGCGTGCCGGTATCACCCACGTGCCTGGCATCGACGCCGATGAAATGCCAGCACCTTACGAGCAGTGAGCGTAAGGCTAATTATCGAAACCTACCTGAAGGGCTGGGAGCTCGGCGACGGTGCTCTCAGCCTCAGTGTTACCGCGGACAGTTTTTGTTACGATGACCCGAATACCGGGCGCATCCAGCGCGACAAGTTTGTTGAATTTGTCGAAGATTTCAAACGCGCCGCGATAGCGATGGGTGGCGCTGAAGATGCCAATCCATTCCTGTGTTACAGCGACGTCGTCATCAAGGACGATGAACTGCCGGCAACGGTCTGGTGCTGGTGGCAGGCGGTCGGCACCGGGTTGCAGGGAAGCGCCCGGGTCCAGGTTGGTGAAGAAGGTGTGCTGCATGAAAAGATTGCCTACTTTTCGCGTCTGCCCGAATAACCACGAGTGAAGGCGTCATTGAAAGCATGAAAATGAGTAAATCCTGCGGCGAAGCATTGATGCACTTACTCGAGGCCTACGGTGTGACCACTGTTTTCGGCATACCTGGCGAGCACACCCTGGAATTGTATCGGGGTATTGAGAAAAGCAATGTTCGCGCGGTGACCCCGCGTAACGAACAGGGCGCAAGTTTTATGGCGGACGGTTATGCGCGGGTGACCGGTAACCCGGGCGTCTGCACCCTCATCACCGGTCCGGGCGTGACCAACGCGGCGACCGGCATCGGTCAGGCATATGCAGATTCGATTCCCATGCTGGTTGTTTCGAGCGCCAACGACAGTCCTTCGCTCGGTAAGGGCTGGGGACGACTGCATGAAACCACGGACCTGTGCGCCATCACTCGGCCGATCACCGCGTTCAGCGCCATGGTTCACGACCCGGCCGAAGTTCCTGAACTGATCGCGCAGGCATTTACCGTGTTTCGTTCGCGACGACCGCGACCGGTGCATATCGCGATCCCGATCGACGTGATGGAAATGCCGGTAACCGATACCTGGCAGCCTTACCCAATTCCCGGCTTACCGATTGCGGGAGCCACCGAAATCGCCGCGGCCGCGACGCTACTGGCGAAGTCCACCCAAACTGTGATCATGGTTGGCGGAGGCGCCCAACACGCCAGTGCCGAAGTGACCCGACTCGCCGAACGCCTCAATGTCGGCGTCATTGCGTCAAATGCCGGCAAGGGCATTGTTGCCGACAGCAACCCTTTAAGCCTCGGTGGTGGAATCATCAGCCCCGCAGTACAGGCTTATCTCGGGCAGGCCGAAGTAGTGCTCGCGATTGGCACCGAGCTCGGCGAAGCAGACAGTTTCATTTACGACCTGCCAGTTAATGGCAAAGTGATTCGTATCGATATCGACCCCACGCGTTTCAGCGACGCGTTTCCGGCCAGCATTGCAATTCTGGGTGATTCCCGATCCGCCTGTGAACAATTACTCGCAACCCTGGAAGGTCGCGAGATCAACACAACCAGGGTCGATGTGGCTACCGCGCTCGAGCAGGTGCGCGCACAGCAAAGCGCTGACTATACCGATGTCGAACGCCAGCACATTCGTCTGCTCGACGCATTGCGCGATGAAATTCCGGATGACGCCGTTATCATGGGCGATATAGCCCAGCTGGTTTACACCGGCACCGCGGCAATGAAAACCCTGTTACCGCGCACCTGGTTTTATCCGGCCGGGTTCGGAACCTTGGGTTGTGCCCTGCCGGATGCGATCGGCGCCAGGCTTGCCGCCCCGGAAAAAACCGTGATAGCACTGGTCGGTGATGGCGGTTTCATGTTCACCGTCAACGAACTCGCAACCGCGGTCGAAGAGAATCTTTCGCTTCCAGTCATCATCTGGCACAACCACAGCTACGCGATGATCCGTGACGGCATGGTCAAACGCGGCATCCCGGAGATTGGCGTCAATCCACAAGCACCCGACTTCGTCAAACTGGCCGATGCTTTCGGCTGCCCTGGCAGCCGGGTCGATAACGAAGCCGGCTTCAGGCAGGCGCTGAACGCAGCTATGGCACACGCAGGACCCAGCCTGATCATCGTCATGGAAAATGATGCCTGGCTGGTTTAATCAACCGGGGCTGACAATGATTTGGGGGATAACCCTGTCGCCGGCGAAGATTATAAAGGGGCCATAGACGAAGCTTATCGCCAGCCGGCACGGTCCATTAATTGCACCGCAGCACGATTGTTTTCGCCGAGATGAGTCAGGTTGAGATTATCTCCCCTGAATTCTCCAAATGATAGCAAGGTTGCTGATATTTTCGCATCAGCTACCACCGGGTATTCATTGTTAACCTCGGCATACCATGTCTGCGACTCTGCATTGAGCAGGAATTCGAGCAAACGCTCAGCCGCTTCGCGATGCGGTGCGTACCTGGTGATCCCGGCGCCGCTAACATTTATATGCGCTCCACGACCCGCCTGGTTTGGCCAGAAAACTCCGAGGCTGGAGGCCACTTCCTGGTCCTTTTCCTTATCACTATCGACGAGTCGGCCGAAGTAGTAGGTGTTGGCAATCGCAATGTCGCACAGCCCGGCCGCAGCAGCGCGTAATTGATCGGTATCGCCGCCGCCGGGTTTACGTGCGAAGTTGGCCACCAGCTCCCGCGCCCAGGTTTCGGTTTCTTCAACGCCATGCGCTTCGATCATCGACGCTACCAGCGACTGATTGTAAATATTGCCAGATGAGCGGATACAGATTCTTTGCTTCCATTTTTCATCAGCGAGCGCTTCGTAGGTTGATAATTCAGCTGGATCGACCCTGTCTTTCGCGTAAAAAATAATCCGTGCACGTTGCGACAATCCAAACCAGTAATTATCTTTATCGCGCAAATTTGCCGGTATTCTCGAGTTCAATTTTGAATTAACGATGGGCTGCAGAACACCGGCTTCCCTGGCGCGTTGCAGTCGTCCAGCATCAGTAGTAATGAAGACGTCCGCCGGGGTCGACCGCCCCTCGGATTCGAGACGCTTGAGCAGGGCATCTGCTTTTGCAGTTATCAGGTTAAAACCGATACCGGTTGCAGCCTCAAACTTTTCAAGCAACGGTAAAATCAGCGCTTCCTTGCGTGCCGAGTAAACATTGACTTCATCGGCTTGAACGACGCTCTGGCCGAACACCAAAAACAAGCAAAGGGCGCCTGAAATTATCGGCTTTGCTGCCATCAGAATGCGGTACATCTCAAAATCTCCAGCAATGATATCGAACGAGGTTGGTTAAATTAGCAAATCCTAAATGCGAATGCAAATGTTAATCATTCGCATTTGTAATATCAACAACTACTATTCTAAATCTGTTCGGCTAAAGCTTACTTGATCGAAGTCAAGTCGCAGATCTGATGGTTGCCCTCGCGCAGGAAGGTCCTTATGATGCCTTGCAGATTTATTCTGAGGATCGGATTATGAATTTCGGCATCACCAAAACTATTCCCGCGAAGGCCGGGGTCGAAGTCCTGGATTCACTCTTTGACGGTAGTCGTAAAGAGTACGAGTTTCACATGGCGGGCAGTGAACCGAAGCGACTCAAGCCGGGCGATTACGTTTACACGATATTCAATGATCAGTTGCATGGTCGCCTGAGAATCAGAGAATTTATCACTGGCGCTACCAATCCTGCTTCGGGTAAACCACGCATTCTAATAATTGTCGAAGCCCCGGGGCATCGCTTGCAGTCTCCGCTTCCGAAAAGAGGCCATCGCGGCACCCGCTATACCGAAGGCGAAGACTGGCCGGGCTAGCCTGCCCAAATTGGCGGACGACAGGCTGCCCAATCCAGGTGACTTTCCAGCATCGCTGATACCTGCAACAGCAGATCATCCTCACCCAGCTGCCCGGCCAGCTGCACCGCACAGGGCGGTTCATCGACAGCCAGTTGAACCGGTAGCGAGGCGGCGGGCTGGCCGGTCATATTACAAACATAGGAAAAGGGTGCGAAGGCCGCTCCCTGTGCCGCCCAGCGCTGGTAATCAAAAGCCTCGCTGCGACTATCAAATTCACCGACCGCCACCGGATCACTCGCCAATGCCGGGGTCAACAACAAATCGAGCCCCTGCATCGAGTTCATCAGGCGGACGCTGTTTTGATGAGCACTCAGTCGTGCACGGTAATGTACCATCGCATCGCTTGCCGCTACCTTTTCCATTAGATAGCGGGTCATGGCTTCGAGCTCCTGCGGTTCGGGCGCCCGCCCTACTTCGGCGCTACGGCGTTCGATTTCGTAGACCACGTCGAACATCCACAGGATGTCCATCCATTCGCCAAACTCGAATTCTTCCGGATAGGCATACTCGATCAGTTGATGACCCGCGGCGGCAAGAAGGTCGCTAACCCTCTCTACTGCAGCGACCTGGCGGGCCGGGGTCTGATCACCAGACGGCGTGGTGGTACATACGCCGATTCTAAGTGGCGGCAGTTCCTGCTTCAGGCAATCCAGATAGGAAGGCACCCGGCGATGCACCTGGTAACGATAACCAATAATGGGGCGCGCTGTTGCATCGAGCGCAGCCGCACTATCGCGCACCGATCGGGTTAACACGTGATCCGAGTTAAACCCGCTCGCGAGTTCCGGCTGTGCAGCGTCAACCGGATTTAGACCCGTGGTCGGTTTGAGACCATAAACCCCGCAACAGGCGGCTGGAATTCTGATCGAACCACCGAGATCGGTACCATGCGCAATCGGCACCATGCCGGATGCAACCGCGGCACCGGCACCACCGCTACTACCACCGGTGGTCATGCCGACATCCCAGGGATTCAGAGTGACGCCACGGAAGCTGGGCTCGCAGACAAAATCCTCCGCAAATTCAGGCGTATTGGATTTCCCAATCACCACCAACCCGGCTTCCCGCCAGCGCTTTACAATCTCGCTGTCCGCGCGGGGCGCCACATCCTCGAAAAAACGACAGGAAAAGGTAGTCGGCATATCCCTGGTAAAGACATTGACGTCTTTGACCAGGAATGGCACTCCGCTTAGTGGCCTGTTGGCACCGCCTGAGTATGGCGTGGCGCGCGCATTAGTATAATTTTCCATGACCACCGCATTAAGCCGGGGATTAAGCGTCTCTATGGCGTCAATTGCGGCCACGATAACTTCGGCAGGAGAGTAATCGCCCTGCGCGATCGCGGTCGCCAGACCGACGGCATCGTAATTTGCATATGCAGAAAGCTTCACTATGTGCTCCTCCGAGACGTTACTGTAACTACCATACATTTTTCGAAAACTATTTGGTATTCAATCAAGCCGATCTCTATACTCGACGAATCCAGGCTGAGGTATCGAGTTCAGGTTATTCCCACATGGTCGAGCTATCCGCTACTGATCAACAAACTTTCGACGACGATGGTTTTTTAATTGTCGACGAGTTGATCGATGCCGATACGATACCAATTCTCCGTCGGGCATTCGACGACCTGTTCAGCGGTAAATTTGAGACCGGAGTGCGCCCGGACGAAGTCAACTGGCAGGAGGCTGACGGAGACCCCGGCCTGACGCGACAGATTTGTAATGGCTGGAAAGCCAATCGCGATATTGCGCGCATCGTCCTGGATGAATCGGTTGCCCGCACAATCGCAGGTTTGGCGGGCTGGCCCGGGGTGCGCATCATGATCGATAACGTACTGTGGAAACCCCCCGCCACCCGATCACTCGGCTTCCACCAGGACAGCGCCTACCTGGCATGGTTTACACCATCCGATTTACTGACCTGCTGGATCGCACTGGATGATACGCATGCCGATGGTGGCACTATCGAGTTTGTGCGGGGATCGCACAAATGGTCATTGCGCGCAGCGGAAGGCGAGTTTCACGCGCCGCAGGATTATCGTAAACCGATGCGCAAAGCGGCTGAACACGAAGGCCTCGAAGCGGAAATTGTATACGTTGAAGTAGCTGCTGGCGGCGGCTCCTTTCATCATGGCTGGACCTGGCACGGCTCGGGTGCCAACCAGAGCCTCAAACCGCGACGCGCGCTGGTGTTGCACGCCATGCGTAGCGATGTTGAATACCAGCCACAGAACTTTGCGCAGGGTACCGGCCCGATCTACAGTCGTTATAAGCGTCTCGGCGATAATACGCTGGATGAAAACTACTTCCCGATCCTGTGGCGAGCCGATGGTTACCGCACGCCGCAAATCGACGATTTCCTGGAGCGGGGTAGCAATGTCTGATATTTCAAATGGTTCAGCCCACAAGGCGTTAAACGCACTCACCAATACCCGTTTCACGACCTATTGGCTGGATAGCCTCGATCCGGTTGGCGACGAACCCGCCCTGCAACAGGACAGGCAATGCGACCTGCTCATTGTCGGTGGTGGCTTCTGTGGGCTGTGGGCATCGATTCAGGCCAAAGAGCAAGACCCGCAACGCGAGGTCGTGCTGATCGAAGCCAAAAGTGTCGCTAACGGCGCAAGTGGTCGGCCGGCCGCAATCATGTCGACCTCGGTGATGCATGGCATCGACAACACCGAACGTATATTCCCGGCCGACGTCGCGGAACTGGAAAGACTGGGGCGGGAAAACATGGATGGGTTCCGCCAGGCGGTCGAGCGCTATGATATCGACTGCGACCTCGAATGGGGTGGTGAAATGAAGGTTTCGATTGGCGACCAGGGGCTGGATACGATCGAGGAAGATTACCAGCTGTATCTCAAGTACGGCCACCAGGCGGTAAAACTTGATAAAGCGGGCGTACAGGCGGAAATCAAATCTCCGATATTCCATGGCGGTGCCTGGTCGCAAAAACGCAGCGGCACGGTACATCCGGGTAAACTGGTCCGTGGATTAAAACGGGCCGCCCTCAAGCTCGGCGTGAAGTTATATGAAAATACACCTCACTTGAGTAATCACAAAACCAGTGGCGGCATCACGGTAACAACCCCACAGGCTAATATCACGGCGCGCAAGGTGCTACTGGCGACCAATGCCTGGGCAGCCGGGCATCGACATATCAGTCGCCGGGTCGCGGCAATCCGGGACCGCATCATCGTCACCGAGCCGCTGACCGACGCGCAGATGCAGCAGATCGGATGGCAGCATCGCCAGGGCATCTACGACACCCGCACCCAGCTCAACTACATGCGCCTGACCGCGGATAATCGAATTTTATTCGGTGGTCGGCTGGATTATTTTTTTGGCAATGACACCGATCCGGCCCTCGACAGGACGCCACAACCATTTGTCCGCCTGGTGCAATCTTTCTACCGGACTTTTCCGCAACTCGCCGACGACATCCGCTTTTCACATGCCTGGAGTGGGCCTATCGGACTGACCACACGCATGGCAGTGCACTATCAAAAGTATCATGACGGTGACATGGTGTTCGCCGGTGGTTATTCGGGTTTCGGCGTGACCGCATCTCGATTTGGCGCTCGTGTCGGGCTCGCGATTCTGGATAAACAGGATATCCCGGAAACCCGGATGCAATTTGCGCTGACCGTTCCCGACTATATCCCGCCGGAGCCGTTTCGCTGGATCGGCGCCAAGATCACCATGTATGCGCTCGATACGCTCGATGAAAAGGGCGGATGGCGCAAGCTCTGGATCGCCATGGTGCAAAAAATGGGGTTCCCGATCACCTTGTGAAAACGGGCAAGGTCGTGGCAATCAGCGAGACATTCAAAAAAATCGGTTTACCCGATAGTCTGACTACCGGGGATGCAACCAGGTCGGCAGAAAGCTGTAAGGATCGCGATTGATGGTCTCATTGTAGGGAATATTGCGCGCTTTCAGTTTGGGCTGTAATTCTCCCGCTTTACCGACATCGAACAGGTCCGTGGCACCACCGACGAATTCCCCGCCCACGTAAATCTGCGGGATGGTTGGCCAGTCATTCTGCTGGTTTAGTACCGCCAGAATTTTCCCGCCGCGGTCGTTCTCCTGAAAAGCGACCGAGTCGAGGTCGACTGTGACGTAGGGAATGTCGCAGGCAGCCAACATCTTGCGTACCGACCAGCAAAATTCACACCATTCCAGTGCGAACATGAGCACCTGGTCCTGGTTCTCCCGCAGAATCGACTCAACTTCGGCCACCGCTGCCGGGTCCAGTTCGACCGCTACTTCGGGCTCGGATTCGGCGGGTTCATCCTCGGCCGCCTCGCTGACATCGAAACGATAGCCCGGGGTCGAGCGGGAAATCTCAATTTCTGCCGCGTTCATATCCTCCACGATGCTTTCGAACAGCGGCGTCGACAGATAACGCTCCCCGGTATCGGGCAACATGCACAGAATGTTAGACCCGGCGGGAGCAGTTTCGGCAATCTGCAATGCGCCAGCAAAAGTTGCCCCTGAGCTGGTGCCGACGAATATGCCTTCCTTCTGCGCCAGATCCATGGTGCACTGGATAGCAAAATTGCCATTGATGGGGATCATCTGGTCAATCAGATTTGCTTCGACGGCTTCCTCGGCGAACCTGGGAATGAAGTTCGGTGTCCAGCCCTGCATCAAGTGTGGCCTGAAACTCGGATGCGTCTGGTACGTGCCGTCGGGATTTCGTTGCTGGGGGATACCACTACCAAGAATCTGGGAATTGTCCGGCTCACAAACCACGATCCTGGTGTCGGGGCTCCTTTTTTTCAACACCCGTGAAACCCCGCCAAGCGTGCCACTGGTGCCAAAACCGGTTACCCAGTAGTCGAGCCCAATTTCGGCGAAGTCATCGAGAATCTCAACCGCGGTGGTGCGCTCGTGCATCTCGGCGTTGGCAGGGTTATCAAACTGACTGGGCTGCCACCAGCCATGCGCCTCGACCAGTTCATTTACCTTGGCGATCATGCCTGTTCCCATGTCCGACGCGGGAGTCAATATGACCTTCGCCCCGAGGAAGCGGATCATGCGGCGCCTTTCGATGCTGAAATTTTCCGCCATTACGATCACTAGCGGGTATCCCTTTTGCGCGCATACCATGGCCAGGCCGATGCCGGTGTTGCCGCTGGTGGCTTCGACGATGGTTTGCCCGGGTTTGAGCGCACCGCTGCGCTCCGCATCCTCGATCACGCCCAGTGCGAGGCGGTCCTTAACCGAACCCATCGGGTTGAAAGATTCGATCTTGACGTAGATATTGACATCTTGTGGCCCCAGGTTGTTAATCCTGACCGCCGGAGTGTTGCCGATGGTTTCGAGAATACTTTGATATAAATGTCCCATTTTCTCCCCCCTTCCCCACATGGTCTGCAGATTTACTTTTATCGCCGCAGGCACTCGACTGCCAGACGGTTCAGGCTATTACATCGCCACCATCCGACTATTCTCTGCAGGGCCAGGTATCCGGCATCCAGCGGCCTTCCGGCAGAAGAGTGTTCGCATTTCCACAGGCGATCTCGAGTTGTAACTGGGAAAGTCGTTGCACCTGGCGCAGATCGACATCTTCGAAATATGTCTGATAGGTATAGGCGCGCCAAAAATCGACGTCCTTTAATTTCGCGTTGGCGAACCTGACCCTGGAAATATTGGAATATTCAAAACTGACATTTTTCAGTTGCGCCTCGGAAAAATCAACCCGCCCCAGCTCTGACTTGGACCAGTCCACATCCGAAATCGTGGCATTCGTAAAACTGGCGCGTGAAAATTCTGATTTGGTCAGTATCGAATTTTGTACTGTCGCCCGATCAAACCTGGCCCGGTAACCAGACGCCTTGGTCAAATCGCTATCGTCAAATTGACTATTCGTAGCGCTAGCGCGGGCCATATTGATTTTAACCAGGCTCGCATCGGCAAAATTACTATCATCTAACGTACTCATGGTGAGATTGGCACCGGCCAGGCTCGCACCGTTAAAGTTACTACCATTGAACGTACTAAAGGCCAGATTGGCGCCGTCAAAGCGGCTGCCGGTGAAATTCGAATCATCCAGCATCTTGTTGGTTTTCTTGCAGCCGCTCCAGTCCATTCCGGGCGCACGACGGTCGTTGCATTTCGCATAGGCCTGGTTGACCGAAACCAGTAACGCCAGACATATGAACATTAATGTTTGTTTTACTTTTTTCCCTTCCATTTCTTCAACCACTTGACTGGGTATATCCAGGTTTGACTGCAGTACTCCGATTAAATTCCGTGCTTATCCTAAGGTGGCAGCTGGACGTTGACTATACCTGATTTGTCAATTTTTTGCTGGCGCAGCACTTCAACCACCCCAGCTGAAATGATTAACACGGTGCCGGCCAGCTCGCGTACTCCGAATTGCTCATCGGTCAGTATCGCGGCCGAAGCCTCTCCGACGATCACTTCGACCATTAACAGCATACCTACACGCCCGGGACTCAACACCGTCGCCGGACAGATGGTCAGGTAGGTGATCAGCAACATCGACAAGGCGACAATCGCTATCCAGTAGCAGGCTTTGTTCAGGCTATAGGACGTATCGATTTATCGCGCAAATACGTCGCTGATAGTTGCAAAAGCATTCAAATTGACATTATCCAGGTCGAGTCTGAGCGGCTCATCCTGCGACGACAGTTTAACGATGCTGACCTCGGTAACCGGGTCGATGTAAATCCACTGGCTATGGATACCAATCGCGAGCATCGCGCGGTGCTCGTTACCGGTCTGGTACCACTTGTTGCGATAACTACCCGCCGGAAATTCCTTGGCAGACTCACCACGCTCCCAGGCTTCACGGTTGCCACCGTCGCTACAATCCTCAATCCACCGCTGCGGTATCACCTGTTGTGCATTGGCGTAGCCATGATTACGCACCAGTTCAGCAAAGCGCAACAGGTCCCGCGGCAACACGCAAATCCCGCCCGCTGTGCGTGGCGCCCCCTTGCGATCCACCGTGATGTAAGCATCGGCTTCAGCACCCATGGGTTGCCACAGGCAGCGTGACATCAGGCTTGCCAGGCGTTCTCCACTGGCCCGCTCCAGCACCCAGCCGAGCAAATCCGAGTTGGGTGACTTGTAGCGCCATACCTGGCCATGATCCCCGTCAAGACGTCCCACCGAACACAGAAATTCGTGCAGGTTCTGGTCGATCGCATCGACGCCGCAGGGATGCCAGGCGGTCGCGGTGCGATACTCGACAAACTTGCCTGAAGTCGCCAGGTAATCCTCGTCAAAATCGATATTGACCACCATGTCCAGCACCTGTTGCAGGCTCGCGTCACGATAGCCCGAATCGGCCAGCTCGGGGATATATGCGACTACGGGTTTGCGTGGATCGAGTACGCCCTGCTCGACCAGCACCCCGGCCAGGATCGCGGTGATCGACTTGCTCACCGAAAATACAATGTGCGGGCTGGTTTCGATCGCTGGGTCGACATACCACTCGTGCACCAGTTTACCTCGATGCGCGACCAGCAATGCATCACTGTTGGACACTTCGAGCCAGTCCTGCAACGACCATTCTTCGCCGCCCGATCCCGGCACTTTTACGCCTGCAACGCTATCCACGGGCGCCGGGTCAAGTTCACTGACGACAGCGCCGCAGGGAATCGATTCGGTCGCAATGATTTCGCGAACATGGTGGAACGCCCAACGATTATTGGGCGGTAATCGCCAGTTGGACAGGTTTAATGTATCGGGTCTGCTTAACACTATTCAATCTCGGTGATAATTTTCTGATTATTGGAATCGAGAACGGCCTGACACATTTCGAGATGCAGACGTCCGCCGCTGTTGTAGGGATGCGATTCGAGTACCGTTTCGTTGAGCACGATACCAAGCCCTGGTTCGCCTGGTGCCGGCATATAGCCTTCCTCCCAGTCCAGCGGTCGCTTCAGAATCGCGTCGTGAAAATCGGTCTGGATCGTTTCCAGGATCAGAAAGTTAGGGCAGCTGAACGCCACCTGGGCCGCGGCTGCGTGAGCGATCGGCCCGCAATAAATATGTGGCGCAATCTGCGCATTGAATAATTCCGCCATGGCGGCGATTTTTTTTGTTTCCCAGACGCCGCCACTGCGACCGATATCCGGTTGCAGAATCGAAACCCCGGCTTTGAGGGCCTGGTGAAACTCTAGCCGTGTGGTCAGACGTTCACCAGTCGCCACCGGGATCGTGGTCGATGCCGCGACCCTGGCCAAAGCTTCCATCTGATCGGGCGGACAGGGTTCTTC
>JBATHL010000175.1:0-6925 GCA_049666745.1 Gammaproteobacteria bacterium | reverse complement strand
GCATCCCGCAAAAGTGCTGTCATCCCGTCTCCCTCTTCGTCAGACCGCCTCCCTCCTTGCCGTACCGCCTCCCTCCTTGCCGTACCGCCTCCCTCCTTGCCGTACCGCCTCCCTTTTTGTCATACCGCGGCTTGACCGCGGTATCCAGGAAAGGCAAGTCGGTTTAACTCCCCTGGATCCCGCGGTCAAGCCGCGGGATGACATGTATTGCGCGGGATGGCAGGGGCTGAGGTGACGACGATGCCTGGGCGGGTCGGCAAGTATTTAGAGGTTAACAGGGACCTGGAGGATAAAGCGTCTGCTGTAGGATTGAATAAAATTACTCGGGGCGCATGTGCGGGAACAGGATGACATCGCGGATGCTTGGCGAATCGGTGAGTAGCATTACCAGCCGATCGATACCAATACCCTCACCCGCCGTCGGTGGCATGCCATACTCCAGCGCGCGCACGTAATCGGCATCGTAGTGCATCGCCTCCTCATCACCCGCCTCTTTTTCCTCGACCTGGCGCTGAAATCTCGCCGCCTGGTCTTCCGGATCATTTAGCTCCGAGAAACCGTTGGCGATTTCTCGTCCACCGAGAAAAAATTCGAAACGATCGGTAACAAACGGGTTGTCGTCGTTGGCGCGCGACAGCGGCGATACCTCGGTTGGGTAAGCGGTAATGAAGGTCGGCTGCTGCAACTGGTCTTCGACCGTCTTTTCAAAGATTTCGATTTGCAGCTTGCCGGCGCCCCAGCCCGGCTCGGGCTTTATGCCCAGGTCTGAAGCCGCCTTACGGCAGTATTCAAGATCTTCCAGTTGGCTCGCATCGAGGTCCGGGTTGAACTGGAGAATCGAATCGGCGACGCTGAGGCGCGCAAACGGTTGCTCCAGGTCAAACTCCTGTCCCTGGTAGGCTATCTTCAGGGAACCGAGTACGGCCTGCGTCAGGCCTCGCATCATGTCTTCTGTCAAGTTCATGAAGTCTTCGTAATCCGCGTAGGCCTGGTAAAACTCCAGCATCGTAAATTCGGGGTTATGCCGGGTCGACAGGCCCTCGTTGCGAAAATTGCGGTTAATTTCGAAGACCTGTTCGATACCGCCGACCACCAGGCGTTTCAGGTAAAGCTCGGGGGCAACTCGCAGGTAAAGCTCCATATCGAGGGCATTGTGGTGAGTGATAAAGGGTCGAGCGGTTGCACCCCCCGGGATCACCTGCATCATCGGGGTTTCCACCTCGATAAAACCTGCCTCGATCATGTAGTTACGAATAAAATTAACCGCCTGGCTGCGCATCGCGAATACGCGTCGCGAGTCTTCATTCATGATCAGGTCAACATAGCGCTGGCGATACTTTTGCTCCTGGTCGGAAAGCCCGTGGAATTTTTCCGGCAACGGACGCAATGCCTTGGTCAGCAGTTGCAGGGATTTGACCTTGATCGTCAGTTCCCCGGTTTTGGTCTGGAACAGCACCCCGTTGACACCGTAAATGTCACCGATATCGCTGTGCTTGAAAGACTCGTAAACATCTTCGCCGATCGCATCGCGCTGCACGAAAATCTGCAGGGTTCCGCTCATGTCGCGCAGCTGGGCAAAGCTTGCCTTGCCCATCACGCGTTTAAACATCATGCGCCCGGCCAGACTTACCTCGATGGCCTGTGCCTCGAGATCTTCGCGCGAGAGTTGCGCATACTGATCCATCAGCGCCGCGGAGAAATGCGCGCGCGAAAACTGGTTTGGGTAGGCCTGCCCCTGTGTGCGCAGCTGGGCCAGCTTTTCGCGACGTTGCGCGATATAGCGGTTCTCATCCTGCTGTGGGTCCTGGTTACTTTGCTCAGCGTCGCTGTGCTGGTTCATTTCAATACCTGTTGCCGTTATGTTGGTTAGGCGCCACTCTTCAGACTGGCTTCGATAAACTGATCGAGATCGCCATCCAGTACCGCCTGGGTGTTACCGGTCTCTACCCCGGTGCGTAAATCCTTGATACGGGATTGATCGAGTACGTAGGAGCGAATCTGGCTGCCCCAGCCGATATCCGACTTCAAATCCTCGATGCTTTGCGCCTTGGCATTGCGCATCTGCACCTCGAGTTCATACAACTTGGCCTTGAGTTGCTTCATTGCGGTCGCCTTGTTCTTGTGCTGCGAGCGATCGTTCTGGCACTGTACCACCACATTGGTGGGCAAGTGGGTAATACGCACCGCCGATTCGGTACGATTGACGTGCTGACCACCGGCACCGCTGGCGCGGTAAACGTCGATGCGCAGATCGGACGGATCAATATCGATATCGATATCATCTTCGATTTCCGGCGAAGCAAAGGCCGACGCAAACGAGGTATGGCGACGATTACCCGAATCAAACGGGGACTTTCGTACCAGCCGATGAACCCCGGTTTCAGTGCGTAACCAACCAAAGGCATAGTCTCCTTCGAAGCGTATGGTGGCACTTTTGATGCCCGCGACGTCACCGTCGGATACCTCGATCAACTCGGTCTTGAAGCCTTTGGCCTCACCCCAGCGCAGGTACATGCGTAACAGCATTTCGGCCCAGTCCTGCGCTTCGGTGCCGCCGGCGCCGGACTGGATATCGAGAAACGCATTGTTGGCGTCCATTTCACCGGAAAACATGCGCCTGAACTCGAGCTCAGCCACGGTTTTTTCGATGGCCTGGAGATCGGCCTCAACTTCGGTCGCGGTAGCCTCGTCATCTTCACTGGCGGCCAGCTCGAGTAGTTCGGTCGCGTCAAGCAGCGCCTGGAATCCGTGATCGAGCCCTGAGACTACCGCTTCGAGGCCGGCTTTTTCCTTGCCGAGTTGCTGGGCGTGCTCCGGGTTGCTCCAGATATCCGGATTTTCAAGTTCAAGCATGACTTCTTCGAGCTGTTCGCGTTTCTGGTCGTAGTCAAAGATACCCCCGGAGCAATTCAACCCGGGATTTCAGGTCATCGATGTGCTGGAAAATATGATTTATCTCCACGGTATTTGCTCGTGTTTGAAAAAACGCGCATTCTACCCGATCCCGGACGATAATATCACCCGCTTTGCTCTATTTTTCCGTGGCTTCATGCGCTAGAATGTGCCGCCAATTTTTTTCACTTTGAGGTAACTAGTGTCACACGACGTTGATATCCAATTGCAGGTCTGGAAAGACCTCGCAATCAGCAAGCAAATATTAATGGGCGCCGCCGCCGACGCGCTCGGACTGGACTCGGAATGCAGTACCGATGAGCTCAAAACCGCCTTGAACCAGGCGATCCAACGCGCACGTGACGCTGACATCCAGATCCAGGAAACCCTGAGCAACTCGGAACAGCAAATCGCCGAATTCAAACGCCGCGCCGAAATCGCCGAGCAGGCCCGCAGTGAGGCCGAAGCCAGGGTTGAAGAATCAGTCAATGCTCGCGCGCAGGCTGAACGCCAGCTCGCCAATGGCAAGGCTGACAACGCCGAAGCATTGAAAAAAGCCAGGGCCGAGGTCACCGACAAGCAGAACAAGCTAAAGGCAATCTCCAAGGCGCTGGCTGACACGCCGGAAAACGTCGTGCGCAAACTGAAAACCTTGAAAAAGCAGAAGATGGACGAAGCCAAATTGCGTGGCCAGGCGGAATCCAGGTTACAGTCGATGCGTAAGGAGAAATCCAAACTCGAAGCGGAGCTCGAAACACAGAAATCGGCTCTCGAAAACGCCGCCACGTTGCTCGAACAAATCAAGACCATGCATGAAACCTGTCTGCAGGCCGAGGGCACGATCAAAAAGTTGAGCGACAACAAAAAGGATCAACTCAAGCTGCCGGAATTCGATGAAACCGCGTTTGCAGCACTGGAACAGGCGCTAGCCGAAAAATAAATGCTGCCGGTTAACTCCGCGGCTGCTCCCGCGGAATCTCAAACAGAATACTGGTACCCTTTTGCGGGTTGTTTTCTGCCCAGATACGGCCATGGTGCAGGCTGATAATTTCGCGGCAAACTGCCAGACCCAGCCCGGTGCTCCCCGACTGGTTGCGGTTACGAACACTTTGATAAAACTTGTCGAACACCTGATCTAACTCCTCATCCGGGATGCCGGCACCCTGATCAGAAACCCGAATCTGGTAGCCGCTGTCAACAGGCTCGAGATCGACGTGGATTTCCCCGGCCTCGGGGCTGAACTTGATTGCGTTGGCGACAATGTTCGTCATCACCTGAAGAATCCGGTTACGGTCGCAAACACATAATGTATCCGCCAGGTCGGGTTTAAATATGCTGGACAGATTCTTTTCGCGCATGCGCAGATTCTGCTCCTTGATGCATGCAGTGACCAGCTCCGCCAGATTGACCGATGTCACATCGAGCTGCATCTTGCCCGCCTCGAGCTTGGAAAGATCGAGCAGGTCGTTTAACAGGTAAAGCAAACGGGTGCCACTTATCTGTATATTCTCCAGGTACTGTCGCAGTTTTTCCTGGCTTAAAGTGTCCAGACGCTTGAGCCCGAGCTCGGTAAAGCTGAGGATGCCATGCATCGGCGTGCGCAGCTCGTGACTCATCGAGGCAAGAAAATCAGACTTGGCTTCGTTTGCCCGTTCAGCCGATTCACGCGCCTGTTGCAGCTCGGTGACGTCGATATAGATACCGACCCGGGTGCCATTCGGCAAGTGTCGCAAAGCGACCTGGATCCAGCGGCCATCAGTTAAGCGGTCTAAAAACTCGAAACTCTCTGAACGATGCAGTGCGAGCCGCCGCTCCAACCAGCCCGCGGGATCATCCATTGCCTCCTGGTAGACACCCATGTCAACGCCGTATTGCAGGAAACGCTCAAACGGAACACCTTCATTGATAAAAAACTGTTGCTGCGGATACAGATCGAAAAACTTGCGATTGAAACGCTCGATAATGCCATCAACATTTACGACCAGAAATCCTCCAGGTACATTTTCAATGGCCGCCTCGAGCATTTCCTCGCCTCTCTTCCTTTCTGACTGGTCCGCCATGTCTTCGGTAACATCCTGCAAAGTACCTAGCTGCTCAAAAATCTCGCCATCCAGCCTGGCAGATACATCACCGCGCTCGAAAACATGCCGGATTTCTCCGTCGGCCCGAATAATTCGAAACCGGACTTCGTACTTGCCCTCGACATCCGCCTTTTCGTAGGCCCGCATGACCCGTCCGACATCATCCGGATGCACCCCCGGCACGTTACCGGCACCCTCCGAGAGCATGTATTCGACGGAGCGTCCATAGATACGCGCAAACTCCCTGGTACAGGAAATCATCCGATCCCTTCGTGTATCCCAGCGAAAACTGCCGATCCCGGCGATGCGCTGCGCTTCCTCGAGCTCTTCCTCAGCCCGCGTGGATTCGGTGACATCCTGCATCGTCCACAATTGCTCTATGACCTTACCGTCGAGCCTGACCGAAGTATCGCCACGCTCTACAACATGTCGAACTTCGCCATTTGGCCGCACAATACGAAATCTGACTTCGCTGGTACCGTCGACGGTTGCCGAGCGAGCGAAGTCCTGTGCCACTTGCTCCCGATCATCGGGATGGATACCGAAAAGTCTATCTAACCCGATCTTTGAAAAGATTTCCGCTTTTGAGCAGCCTAGAATTCGCGCAAATTCGTCACTACAGGAAATTATTCGACCGTTGACCGGGTCCCAGCGAAAACTGCCGGTCTTGGCGATACGCTGCGCCTCCCCGAGCTCTTCCGCAGCCTGCGTGGATTCGGTCACATCCTGCAGCGTTCCCAATTGTTCTATAACCTTGCCATCGCGCCGTACTGAAGTATCACCGCGTTCGACAACATGTCGAACTTCACCATCGGGGCGTACAATACGATACCTGGCTTCATACAGACCGTCGGTCTCGTTTGCATCGGCGTAGATCTGTGCCACCTGCTCCTTGTCATCCGGATGAATACCAACCAGCATATTTTGATCCGGCAGATTTAAATCCTCTATTTCCTTACCGTGAATTCGGGCAAACCCCGCCGAACAGGAAACCATTTTCTGGTTCTCCAGATCCCAGCGAAAGCTGCCTGTATTGGCGATACGTTGCGCTTCCTCGAGTTCCGCCTCGATGCGTTTGGAATCGGTGATGTCGATCCGTAATCCCACAATCCCGCCACCGGGAAGTACCTGGTCAATAACGCGTACCCAGTTGCCGTTCCTTAACTGCTGATCGAACGCCCCCGATGGGTTCCTATGTTGTTCGATCCGCTTTTCGATCCATGCTTCTTTTGCTTCCGATGTATCAAAGCTCAGGGTGTCTGCATAGGCCCGGGCAATTACAGCGAAAGTCACTCCCGGTTCCAGCTTATCCCCGATCTCAGCATAGATCTGGCGATAGCGGTCATTACATACCATCAACCTGTCATCGGCATCAAACAATAAAAATCCGTCTTTCAGTAATGCCGTGGCGGTATATATCAGGTCGTGAGCACGTTGTTGGGATTGCCGCTCTTCGAGCGTATCGGTGACGTCTAACGCGGAACCGCGATAGCCTGAAAATTCGCCCTCACTATCGAAGTACGGCTTGCCGCTGGCACGAATAATCAGTTCCTTGCCATTCGGTATCCGCGCCCGGTAATCAAAATTGGTAAACGGCAGGCGCTGCTCCAGGCAGTGCAAATGGTTATCCCAGCGTACATTTTCATTCTCGTCACTTGATTCGATACGCAAGTCTTCACGGGATTTTCCCAGCAGGTCTTCAGGTCTCGCACCGGTTGCTTCAAACAGGTGCGATGAAAAGAAAACGAATCGGTTCTCCGTATCAGTCTCCCAGAACCAGTCGCTGGAAACTTCAGCATAATGCTGGAAACGCTCCTCCGAATTCCTCAATTCCCGGTTACGTTGTGTAAACTCAAGATCGAGTTTACGGCCCAGGTCCAGCAGCTTTTTTCGTATCAGGTACAGGACCAGATAGGTGCCACCGACGCCAAGCGCAAATGGCGCACCCAGGC
>JBATHL010000174.1:0-2118 GCA_049666745.1 Gammaproteobacteria bacterium | reverse complement strand
AGATGAGTTCAGGAAAAAATCAAATACCGATCATCCAGACCAAGCTCTGCGTACCAGGGCTGACGACAGGTCTCGTCAATCGAAACCGTCTGCTCGACCTGATGAATGATTCGCTGGAATATCCGCTGACACTCGTGTCTGCACCGGCAGGCTATGGTAAAAGCGTTCTGGTCAGTCAATGGTGCCACCAACAGAAACACCGCACTATCTGGTTGTCGCTGGACCGGGCTGATTCCGATCTCAGTCAATTTCTTTCTTACCTCGTCGCAGCTATCGACAAAGAATTTGCTGGTGCCTGCAGCACCACGCAGGAATTTATAAATGTACCGGGACCCGTTCCGGAAGCGGTGATAGTGAGCCATCTGCTGAATGACCTTAATGAACTCGATCACCGCTGCTAGATCGTACTCGATGACTATCATCATTTAGACCAGTGCTCTGCTGTGCATGAACTTTTGGAGCGCCTGTTAGACTATCCCTCACATCATGTTCACTTTGTAATCATCACACGAAGGGATCCCCCAGTGCGTCTAACCCGATTGCGGGCACTCAACCAGTTGCTTGAGATTCGAATTAAGGATCTGAGGTTTTTGCAACCCGAGGTCTCGGAATTGCTGTTTTCAGCCACGGGTCATAAAGTCAACGATGAAGCCGTGACTCACCTACAACAGGAAATCGAAGGGTGGGCTGTAGGGCTGCGTTTGGTATCTCTTGGTATGCGGCATAGCAAGACGCCCAGCGAATTCCTCCTTTCCCTTCGGGGCGGCATCCCTCAAATTCAGGAATACCTCCTCATCGAGGTTTTGTCGGGGCTACCTGATGCTGTTCGTGATTGCATGCTAAAAATTTCAGTGCTCAATCGCTTCTGTGCGGACCTGGCTGAGTTTGCTTGCAACGCTGGCAAGAATGCACTTGCACAAACTGACGCAAGTGGTTCCGATACAGTTCTGCAACTGCGAACTCAAAATCTATTTGTGATCCCCCTGGATCTTCAGGAGTATTGGTTTCGTTACCACCACTTGTTTCAGGAGTTGTTGCAACGCGAGTTATCCGCCAGCATGGCAGAAGATGAAATCGCAGAAATCCATATGCGGGCGTGCCTGTGGTTTGAAACGCACGGTTATATCGATGAAGCCATTGAGCACGCCTTGAAGGCAGGAGACCCTTTATTCGCGGCAAGGATCGTCGAAAGGCATTGTTATCAGGAGATTGAAGCGGACAGAAATTATGTAGTTGGTCGCTGGCTTGCCTCGATACCCAAAGACATCACCCGGCAAAGCCTTGCGCTCGTGTTGGCGCACACATGGGTCGCAATGTTCGGTAACCAATTGGAGCAAGTGGCTGCACTCACCGGGGATGCAGAGGCCCTGCTCAAAGCAGAGGATACCCACACCGGTCTAGCCGGAGAGGTGGACTTTTTTAGAGGATACCTGTTGTTTTGGGAGGGCGTAACCGGGGAGTCTATGCGACTGCTGGAACGGGCACAGCAAAGCATTGACAGTCACAAGAACATGATCATCGCGGAGGCGGATCTGCATCTGGCCTTAGCTCGATACGTAGACGGCCAGGGTAAATTTGCACTCCAGGCGCTTAACGAACAGATCGCCAAATTTGGTGGCGTTCAATTGTCCCGTCGACTTGCAGCCCTGGCATTTGTCCGTATGCTTTCTGCTGATTTACCCGGGTTTGTGGTTGATGCACAGCGAATGCGGGCATTCGATAAAAAAATGCGCAACCCGCTGGTTGACTCCTGGAGTTTCTACTTCGAAGGATGCGCAGATATACATTGGTTCAACCTTGAAAAAGCACTGATTGGTTTTTCGATGGTGGTGGAGGAACCTCATATAGTAGACGTGCGGCCAGCAATTGACGCATTTGCCGGGTTGGCACTGACGCAGCAGTTCTTAGGTCAACCAGACAAAGCTACAGAGACCATTGAGAAATTGAGGGTCTTTGTGAGTGAGTCTGGTGACCCTGCATATCAGATCGTGGTGAATTCCTGCCAGGCTAGAATTAACCTTTTGCAGGGCAATCCCGAATCTGCAATCCAGTGGGCCGGTTCATTCCATGACACCCCGGGGCTGTTTGATCTGTTCCTGTGGCTGGAAGTTCCAGCAA
>JBATHL010000173.1:0-2842 GCA_049666745.1 Gammaproteobacteria bacterium | reverse complement strand
GGTAGTTGGTGGCGACCTTCATGATCGACGCGCTGCCGAGTTCCCCGGTATGCAGGATATTACGCCCAACCGTCGTCAGCAACGGTAAAACCTTTTCAAAGGCTACCCGTTTACCGCCGGCAAAGATTGCGATGTTACCGGTCGCCGCTCGATGGCAACCACCCGACACCGGACAATCAAGTGGAATCCCTCCCCTGGCTTCAACCATTGCACCCAGTCGGCAGATTTCATCTGCATCGGTTGAACTCATTTCAAGCCAGATTTTGCCGGGTCCCATGCCCGCCAGCACACCCTGCTCTGCTTCCATCACCTCGGCCGATACCGTGGGTGAGGGCAGGCAGGTAATGATGACGTCACAGTTTTGCGCCATTTCCTGTCCCGAAAGCCCCCACTCGGCACCCTGATCGAGCAGATCCTGCGCCGCATCGGCCTCCACATCACGCACCATGAGATCAAACCCGTTGCGCAGTAAGCTAGCGGCGAGTTTTGCACCGACGTTGCCCAGACCAATAAAACCTATCTTCATTACATTTGCCTCATAAGTAATCCATTTCAAACGGATATTCTGACAACACCACGGGGCCATCGGCGCTAAGCCAGACCGGCTGCTCCAGCTTCACCCCTTCATGACCGCCATGTTCGCCGACATAGCATTCGATACAAACCACCATGTTTTCTGCAAACACCCCGTCATAGGCGCCCCATTCCTCGTCTTCCCGGTACCAGATAAACGGGTATTCGACGCCAAGACCACAACCATGCGCGACATCGGCGTAGCGGTTGGGAATACATTCCGCTGGTAACTGGTAGGCCTTGTCCGAATACTCGAGGAAACCTGCTCCCGGTCTGAGCAACCCGGTGTTGTGCTGCATTTGCTGGTAGGCCAGTTCATACAACCGCCGCTGAGCGCTACTGGGGGGATTATCACCAACGACCCAGCTACGCGAAATATCGTTGTAGTAACCCAGCGGTCCAATCAGGTCGGTATCGAAAGCAATCAAATCACCCTCTTCGATGATTCGGTCGGAGGTTTCCTGAAACCATGGATTGGTTCTCGGCCCAGTGGTTAGCAAGCGGGTTTCGGGGTATTCGCCACCCCGCTGAATGCTGCCGTCGATCAACATCGCCAACGCGTCGGCTTCACGCATGCCGGGCTTTAACCGCTCACGCATGGCCGCCACGCTTTGCTCACAGGTCCGTAGCGAGCGTCGCAGGCACTCGATTTCATCGAGCGACTTGATCGCGCGTGCCTGTTCCATGATCGACTGACCTTCGATCAACTGCAGCGATTGTCGCTGACTTTCCAGCACCAGGGTCAAATCGGCGCGATCGATGGCCAGTTTTTGCTCGGCGATACCCTTTTCCCGCAACAACGAAATCATCGACCCGGCCCAGCGCCGCCCCATTTCGCAGGCACGATTTCCGACTGCCATGAAATCGGTCGTCAACGCGGGGCGGACATCATCGACGTAACCCTGCGCCAGGTGGGCCGAGCTGTTCAACTCGAACAGTACCGCTTCACCACTTGCAAAAATCACCGTGTAGCGGCAAATATTATGCATGCTCCAGACCTGCATATTGCGCGTGCCGGTGGCATAACGAATATTTACCGGATCGAATAGTACGATCGCGGCACAATCGGCATCGGCCAGACCCTGTCGAATCCGTTCGACCCGATAAAGCTGAATTCTGCGCTGTGTATCCATATCTGCAATCGCTGCAAATTGATCACTCATATTCGACTAAAACCCGGCAGGCGAGAAATGAGAGAATAATACAAGCAGCGGGGAATAAATCGATATTTTTAGTGCCGGGTGACGAATCAATTTCATCGGCGTATTCTAGGCACAATAAAAACATTAAACCGAGGTATCAAATGAACCTGGAACGAGTGCTTTTTGGGTTTGTAATTATTCTGGCGTTGTCCTTCACCTTCGCCTTCGTGATGGGGGGAATCGACAATGCAAGCCACCACAATATATGGCTATTGACGATCGCTATCCTGATTAACCTGATCGCCACCGGGCTTAAGCTGGGGGACCGCTCGCAGGTCGGTGCGCTGTTGCTGGCGAGCAGCCTGGCGGTGGATGTGCTGTTGATTACCGCGCGGGTGGTCTGGGTCATCGATGCTGATCAGACTGCGCTCGGGCCGGGTCCGGAGTCGATGGCAAACATTGTCTCACTGGCAGGTGGCGCGCTGGTCGCGAGCATCGTCAGTGTGGTCATCCTGGTCGGCGATACACTGATATCCCGAAGATAGCAGGCTTATATGGCGACCACTTCAGAACTTGACCGGGTTTCAATGGTGGTCCTGCGCTATATGCGTGGGCCGGTTTTCGCACTGATCGCCGTATACGCCATCGGCATTACCGGCATGGCCCTGATTCCGGGCAAGGATGCCGACGGCAATGTCGAGTATATGAACCTGTTTCACGCGTTTTACTTTTTTACCTATACCGCAACCACCACCGGGTTTGGTGAAATACCGCATGAATTTACCGATCAACAGCGCTTATGGGCGATTCTCTGCGTCTACATGGGGGTGGTCGCCTGGTTGTATGCTATTGGATCAATCTTTCGGCTGGTGCAAAATCCTCATTTCCTGCTCGCCCTGAACGAGCATCGCTTCGCCAGGCAGGTGCGGCGTATCAGACAGCCGTTTTTTATAATATGTGGTTTCGGCGATACCGGCAGTCTGCTCGCGCGCGGACTGAATGACCACTGGTTACGTGGCGTCATCATCGATATCGACCCCGAACGCATCAAGGCTCTCAGGCTGCGCGATTACCGGGTCACCATGCCCGTACTGTGCGCCGATCCGACGAATCCCAAACACCTGGAT
>JBATHL010000172.1:0-5364 GCA_049666745.1 Gammaproteobacteria bacterium | reverse complement strand
GGGTTGTAGAGGTGGCAGCCCAGACCCAGGTTGGTGAAGGCGAGGTTGTTCGGATCGACCCTGGTGCGTACTTCGAATAACGGACCATAGTTGGTCTCGCGTACATAGCCGAACTGTTCGATCACCTTCAGTACCTGGCCCTCTTCACATGGCACCGCGTCGAGCAGCACGAAGCCATAGTCCCTGACTGCCTGCAGGGCGGCGCACCTGCTTCTGGGCTGCGCGCAGAATGCATCGTATGCGTAGCGCGGCAATCCCTGTTCGAAAGAATCGCCTGACCAGAGAATTTTACTTATTTCACTACGATCATCATGCTGTCGATTGAGGCAATAGCAATTTTCATACAGCCAGTCGAGGTCAAATTCGGAGCGATGTCCATCCGGTGTGAATTCGATGACGAGACGACTGTCTTCGAGACTTACCCGGTCGATGCCAAGGTCATGCGGGATGTCGGTAATGTTTAACAGACGCTGCCCATTGCGTGGATTACGGCTGGCAGGCATCTGGCAATGATCGCGTAACCAGATGGCCTGTAGCCGACTCTGGCTGGCGTCTTGCCAGACAATCGCCAGTTCTTCGCTATCGTGGGAGAAATGCTGGATCTGATTCATGTCATTTCAACAGTAATGACTCGAGCGTCTGGCGATAATCGGTTACCGGTTTGATCGTCAGACCGGCAACCTTGCCATCGTCGTCGTAAAGTCGCAGTTGCACCGCGTCTTTATAGTGCGGATTGGTTTCGAAGCGTTCGACCTCGGCCGGGTTCATCGGCCCACCCTGAACCATGAGCGAATTAACCGATGCATCTGACAACAGGCCCAGGTATTTGTCGTTGGTCGCACAAAGATATCTTTTGGCGGCGACATGCAGGCGAATCGGTTCGGTGATCGAAGGCGGGAAATAGGGTTGCAGATAGCGCGCCCCGACTTCCTCGTGAGTATTGTCGATACCATTTTCCAGGGATTCTATCGGATGTTCGCCGACAAAATGCCCGATGTCATGTAACAGCGCCGCAATTACAAGGCTGTCCGGGGCGTCATCGGCCACGGCGCAGGCGGCACTTTGCTCCATGTGTTGTGACATGGTAACTGCCTCACCCATGTATTCCCGCGCCCCGCGCTGTGCGAACAGATCGAGGATGAAGTCGATGATGTTATCTGATTCAATATTCTGCGTGTCCATCTATAAAGCTCCAAAGCCTCAGTCCTGCTAGCGGATCCTGAAATCCGCTACATGTTAAATTAGCCTGCTCGAAAGCAAAATGCCAGATCTGGTTGTGCCAGGCATGATCAGGAGGGTGGTGGATTGCCGGTACTCCAGCGTTTGAATTTTTTCCTGCAAAACTGCAGCAGCGCGTCGTAATCGGGAAAGTACAGATCGAAACCATCTTCGGCCGGGGCATCGTATTCACAGTAATCGTTGCTGTGTGAACGACAAATCGTCGGGCGCTGCTCGTAGATGTTGCAGCGCCCGTCACCGAGCAGGTGCTGACAACGTGATTCAAACATCACAAACCAGCCGTCATCATCCTTGTACGCGCCAACTCCATCGTGTGACACCTGCCATAACAATACTTCGAAATCATATTTCGAACGCGGTGTGTCGATTTGCTGAGTCACGTAGGTACAGCATTTCGAATTGGAGCAGAGGTCGCATTTGCTGAACTCATCGTCTTGCCGGTTAACTTCGATGTCGGGAAAGCTTTTGCTCATGGTTAATTCCGTGCCAGCCAGTCACGCGGTTTCAGATAATAGTCAGTTAACTCGGCTTCCGCGCTACCCGCCGCGGGCTGGTAATTGTAGCGCCAGTTTACTACCGGTGGTAGTGACATCAGGATCGATTCGGTGCGCCCTCCGGATTGCAGGCCAAACAGGGTGCCGCGATCATAAACCAGGTTGAATTCAACGTAACGACCGCGGCGGTACCATTGAAATTGTTTTTCCCGTTCGCCGAAAGCATCGTTCTTATGACGCTCGACAATGGGTGTGTAGGCGGGCAGGTAGTGATCACCGACACTGCGCATGAAGGCGAACGCCTGTTCGAAATCGGGCTCGTTCAAATCGTCGAAAAATAGTCCCCCGATACCCCGTGCTTCGTCGCGATGCTTAAGATAAAAATAGTCGTCACACCATTTCTTGTAGTCGGCGTAACGCGTCGGACCGAAAGCATCACAGGCCTGTCTGGCGACACGATGCCAGTGTTCGCAATCACTTTTGAATCCGTAATAAGGTGTCAGATCAAAACCGCCGCCGAACCACCAGATCGGGTCCTCGCCAGGTTTTTCGGCGACAAAAAAACGCACATTGGCGTGCGATGTCGGGATGTATGGATTGTCTGGATGGATAACCAGCGAAACGCCCATCGCACGGAACTGCCGTCCGGCCAGCTCGGGTCGATGCGCGCTTGCCGAAGCGGGTAGCTTGCTGCCATAAACCTCGGAATAATTGACCCCTGCCTGTTCGAATACGCCACCCTCACGCAGTACCATGCTGCGCCCGCCGCCTCCGGCTTCACGTTGCCATGTGTCGACTTCGAAGGCGGCCTTAGCGTCGACTTGCTGGAGCTCGTCGGTGATGCTGGTCTGTAAATCCTGCAGATAGTCGTTGACCCGATCGATGTCAATTCCCATCAGGCACTGCTCCTCATCGTTGTTCTGTCGAGCAGGGATTTTATCTCACTTGGCCTGTTACTGCCCGTGGCGAAACCGCTGACGATAAAATCAAGCTCATCGCCAAATTGTTTACGCATTTGCACGGAGTTACGCACGGTGGCTTTGCCGCTGCGATTTGCGCTGGTCGACACTATGGGTGCTTGCAGCCGGTCGCATAAAAACTCGAGCAAAGGGTGGTTGGTGATTCTGATCGCAACCGTCGGGTAATTGCCGCGAATCCAGGCTGGACATTCCCCGCTTGCGGGCACCAGCCAGGTGGTGGGGTGCTCAGTCGGCCGCTGGACCGGTTCCAGTTGTTCGCTATCGAGTCCGGCATAGGTCAGACAGTATTCGAGTTTTGATGACAACAGGATCAAGCCCTTGTCGGGGCTACGATGCTTTATCTGCAGGATGCGGGCAACACTGCTCGCAATCAGGGGGTGACAGCCGAATCCCCAGATGGTATCGGTCGGATAGCCGAAAACGGCACCCTGTGATACCGCATGTGCGAAGCGATTTAGTGCCCACGGACTCATAAAAGGCTAATTTCAGCTGGCGGCGGCGGTGGCCTTTTTCCCGGCAGCTTTCTTTTTGGAGGCCTTTTTCTTAGCGGCTTTCTTTGGTGCGGCCTTTTTCCTGGCCGCTGCCTTTTTGCGCTTCGATTTCGGCAAGGGCGCTTTTTCGATCAACTCCTGGCAGGTGGCGAGGTCCAGCGTTGCCGGGTCTTCGATATCCTTGGGAATACGCGCGTTTTTGATACCGTCGGTAATGTAGGGGCCATATCGACCACGTAGTACTACGATATCGGTACCTTCGAAAACCTTGATCTCACGATTCGCATCGAATTCTTTCTTCTCCGCGACCAGTTCCAGCGCTCGTTCCAGCGTCACTGTGTAGGGATCATCTCCTTCCTTGACCTTGAGTGACACAAACTTGCTATCGTACTTGATGTAAGGACCAAAGCGGCCGATGTTGGCGGAGATCTGTTCACCCTCGGGGGACACTCCGAGTTCACGCGGTAATTTGAATAATTCCAGCGCTTCTTCGAGTGTGATCGAGTCCATTTTCTGCCCTGGCCGGAGGCCGGCAAAGCGTGGCTTATCTTCATCATCACGCGTGCCGATCTGGACAAAAGGGCCATACCGCCCCATGCGCACCGAGATTGGTTTGCCGGATTTCTCATCAGTCCCGAGCTGTCTGGCCTGTATCGCTTCATCTCGACTAACTGTTTCCATCTTTTCGTCGACCTGGTTCTTGAAGGCAGTCCAGAAATTCTCCATCAACGGTATCCAGTCTTTTTCACCACGAGAAATTTCATCCAGTGAGTCTTCCAGCTGGGCAGTGAAATCGTAGTCAACATACTGCTTGAAGTGCTGGGTCAGGAAGCGGGCAACCACGCGCCCGACGTCGGTTGGATGGAAGCGTTTACTTTCCAGCTCGACATATTCGCGATCAAGCAGGGTAGTGATGATGGAAGCATAGGTCGAGGGTCGGCCAATGCCGTATTCTTCGAGTGTCTTCACCAGCGAGGCCTCGCTGAAACGCGGTGGCGGCTCGGTGAAATGTTGTTCCAGCCTGATTTCGTTCAGATTGACGATGTCGCCTTCTGTCAATGGCGGCAGGATATTTTCCTTGTTGTCATCTTTCCTGGGTTCATCCTTGTCTTCGATGTAAACCCGCATGAAACCCGGGTCGCGAATGGTGGAGCCACTTGCGCGAAAGTTATTCTCGCTACCACAGGCGAGGTCCACCGATACTGTATCGAGGGTGGCGTGGATCATCTGGCAAGCTATGGTGCGCTTCCAGATCAAACTGTATAGCCGGAACTCATCATCGCCAAGATGTTGCTTGATCTTGAACGGTTCGTTACGCGCGCTGGTAGGTCGAATCGCTTCATGCGCTTCCTGGGCATTCTTGGACTTGGTTTTATACTCGCGTGACGTTTCCGGTAAATTCTCTGCACCGAATTTATCGGCGATAAATTCGCGAATTTCATCCAGTGCGTCGTTAGACAGCGATACCGAGTCGGTGCGCATGTAGGTGATGAGCCCGACCTGGCCGGCGCCGATATCGATACCCTCATAAAGTCGCTGCGCGGTACGCATGGTGCGCTGCGCACCAAAGCCAAGCTTGCGGGCCGCTTCCTGTTGCAGGGTTGATGTGGTGAAAGGCGGTGTCGGATTACGCTTGCGCTGTTTCTTTTCGACCTTGTCGACACGCAACTTGCCTTGCGCGGCTTCGCTCAAGCGTTTATGTGCGGCATTTGCCTGCTCGGCGTTGGTGATCGTGAACTGTTTGACCTTTTCGTCGGCCAGGCGATTGAGCTTGGCGCTGAATTTCTCGCCGTTAAAATTATTATCGGCTTCGATACTCCAGTACTCGAGGGGATTGAAGGCTTCGATCTCAAGCTCACGCTCGACGATCATGCGCAGGGCCGGGCTTTGCACCCGGCCGGCGGAAAGGCCGCGCCGGATTTTACGCCACAGCAAAGGTGACAGGTTAAATCCTACCAGGTAATCGAGTGCCCTGCGGGCCTGCTGTGCGTTAACCAGATCCATGGTGATTTCGCGTGGATCCGCGATTGCCTCGGAAACAGCCTGCTTAGTGATTTCATAGAAAGCCACCCGATAGGCACGTTTGTTCTTCATTAAATTCTTTTCGTTCAGCAGTTCATACAAATGCCATGAAATAGCCTCACCTTCGCGATCCGGGTC
>JBATHL010000171.1:0-7121 GCA_049666745.1 Gammaproteobacteria bacterium | reverse complement strand
ACTTGGTGCCGACATCCTCCGCCTGTGGGTCGCGGCGACCGATTATTCGGGTGAAATGTCAATTTCTGATGAAATCCTCAAGCGCACTGCCGATTCCTATCGCCGTATTCGCAATACGCTGCGTTTCCTGCTCGCCAACACCAACGGTTTCGATCCTGCGCAACATTCCGTCGCCGCCGCCGACCTGCTCGCACTGGACCAGTGGATTGTCGCGCAAACGCTTGAACTACAATCGGAACTGCAGGGACATTATGACGACTATCACTTTCATATAGCCATGCAGAAGATTCATAATTTCTGTTCGGAGACCCTGGGCGGATTCTACCTCGACGTCATCAAGGATCGCCAGTACACCACGCAGGCCGATTCGCTGGCGCGGCGCTCCTGTCAAACCGCGATGTACCATGTCACCGAAGCGATGACCCGCTGGATAGCGCCGATTTTGAGTTTTACCGCCGACGAAGTCTGGGAAAACATGCCCGGCCCGCGTGACGACCTCGGGGTTTTTACCGCCGAGTGGTACGACGGACTGTTTGCTTATTCGAACACCGAAATCGATGCATCAACCTGGGATTCGGTCGAGCAATTGCGCACCGAAGTCACGCGCAATCTCGAAAGCTTGCGCCAGGACGGGAAAATCGGTTCAAGCCTGGATGCCGATGTCACCATTCTTGCCGACCAGGCGTTGATTGATCAGCTGCAGGTCATCAGCGATGAACTGCGCTTCGTATTGATTACCTCGGCCGCGACCCTGGCACCACTGAATGCAGTCGAGTCCGAAGAGGTCATTAAATTGCGTAACGGCAGCAGAATACTGGTGCAGGCCGCCCCCAGCGAGCATCAAAAATGCGTGCGCTGCTGGCATCACCGCGAGGACGTAGGTAGCCATGCGGATCATCCCGAGCTTTGCGGGCGCTGCATCGTCAATATCGATGGTGACGGTGAGCAACGCCGCTACGCCTGATAGCGTCAGTTACCTGTCATGAGCGCAGCGTCTCCCAAAGTTAAATGGCTATGGATCAGCCTGTTGGTGGTGGTACTCGATCAGGCCAGTAAACAATTCGCCGAAGCACAGCTGACACCACACCAGGCGGTCAATCTAATGCCTTACTTCGACTGGTACCTGACTTATAACACCGGCGCTGCATTCAGCTTTCTCGCCGACGCCGGCGGCTGGCAGCGCTGGTTGTTTACCGCCATCGCGATCATCATGAGCGTGCTTATCGTGCAATGGGTCAGGAAGCTGCCCGCGGAAGATACCCTGGCCGCAATCTCGTTAAGCCTTATTCTTGGCGGAGCAATCGGTAACCTGATCGATCGCATTTACCTCGGGCATGTCATCGATTACATTCAGATCTGGCTTGGCGCCTACCCGTTTCCGGCGTTCAATATAGCCGATGCTGCTATCAGTGTCGGTGCAGTCCTGCTGATTCTGAGCAGCTTCACCGGTTTCGACAAAACCACGACCGAATAATAGTATGAGCATGATTGAACGAAATAGTCGTGTCACCCTTTACTACCGTATCGGTTTAACCGATGACCAGGTTCTGGAAGATAATTTTGACGATGAGCCGATAACCGTGCAGCTCGGCTGTGGCGAAATGGCGGAAGGGCTGGAACTCGCACTGATCGGATTACAGGAAGGCGATGAACAAACCATCGATATCGGTCCCGATCTTGCCTTTGGATATGTCGACGAAGCCCTGTTTCGCGCGCTGCCGCGCGTCGAGTTCGATTCCGACCTGGAACTGGAACCGGGCTTGATCATCGAATTCGCCACCGAAGACGGAGATACACTACCCGGCACGATCCTGCAGTTTAACGAAGATGAAGTCCGTATCGACCTGAACCATCCCCTCGCTGGTCAAACGGTGCGCTACAGCGTTAAAATTGTCGCTGTTGCCGACGCTCCCGAGGAGCCGAAGACCCTGCACTAATGGAAATCCTGCTCGCCAACCCGCGCGGTTTTTGCGCCGGAGTAGATCGTGCCATCGAAATCGTCGAACGCGCGATACGACTCTTCGGTGCCCCGATCTACGTTCGCCACGAAGTCGTGCATAACCGCTACGTGGTCGATGACCTCAAGCAAAAGGGTGCGATTTTTGTCGATGAACTCGACCAGATACCCGATGACAATTACGTTATCTTCAGCGCCCATGGCGTCTCCAGGGAGGTACAGCGCGAGGCAGAACGTCGCCAGCTCAAGGTATTTGACGCGACCTGCCCGCTGGTCACGAAGGTTCACATGGAGGTCAGCCGCTATAGCCGCAAGGGTATCGAAACCATCCTCATCGGCCACAAGGGCCATCCCGAGGTTGAAGGCACCATGGGGCAGTATGACCGGGCGACTGGCGGCGATATTTACCTGGTCGAATCCTCGGCCGACGTACGCAGACTCGAAGTGCAAAACCCGACCGAGCTGCGTTTTGTCACGCAAACCACGCTATCCAAGGATGACACTGCGATCGTCATCGACTGCCTCTACCAAACCTTCCCCGCGATTCAGGGACCCAGAAAGGAAGACATCTGTTACGCCACGCAAAATCGTCAGGATGCGGTCAAACAGCTCGCCGAGCGCTGCGACCTGATCCTGGTGGTCGGTTCGAGGAATAGTTCGAACTCGAATCGACTGCGTGAAATCGCGGAAAACAAGCAAATAGAAGGTTATCTGATCGATAGTGAAAACGATATCAAGCTCGAATGGCTGACCGGAAAAAGCCGCATCGGGGTAACGGCGGGGGCATCCGCACCCGAACTTCTGGTACAGAATGTGGTCAACTTTCTACAACGCAACGGTGCCGGCAAGGCATCTTCGCTTGGCTTTACCGAAGATGTTATATTCCCGCTACCGAAACCCCTGAGATAGAAAACCGGTAGTCAGCTAGATTAATGAAACGTATTTACCAACTTTGCTTCGCAACCGCCTGCAGCCTGATCCTGGCCGGCTGCGGTATGATCGATCTCGCCTACAACAATGCACCGTCAATTGCGTCCAGCAAAATCGACGACGCCTTTGATTTGAACGCGGCACAAAATACCCAGCTTGACTCGCGCCTCGACCAGTTTTTTGACTGGCACCGCGAGGAAGAACTGATCCGCTACCACCAACTACTCGACCAGGCAGCACTGGCTGCTGCCGACGGCATTACAGCGGTGGAGTTTATGGAGCTGAACAAAAAAGTTCGCCTGGCCTGGCGGCGTACGCTGGAAAAAGCGATCGATAATTTTGGCGACCTCGCAGTCACGCTGACGCCACAACAAATTGAAAACTACCAGCAGTACCATCGTGAAAGCTTCAGCGATTTGAACGGCTACCTTGAAAAATCCGCGCAACAGCGTGAAATCTTTCGCGTTGATCGAAACTTCGATCGCCTCGAAGACTGGTACGGTGATTTCGACGAATTTCAGGAAAACAAGATCATGCGGAGGTTGCGGCAGGTACCGGATATTTACGAACCCTGGCTCAGGTACCGCGAAGCGAGGCAGCAGGCATTTATCAGCGTACTAAACAAGGCCGCCACAACCGGCATCAGCCAGGCAGAACTGAAGGCCGCTCTGCTGAACCAGTCGACCGAATATTCGCGTGCCTACGAACCGCTGCGCCAATCTTACTGGCAAGCTTTTGCAGCGGCGCTGGAAGACATCAACCGCTGGCTCACCGCAGAGCAGAGACAGCGCGCGGTGAGCAAATTGCGGAAATACGCGCAAGTAGCGGCCCGGCTAGGTAAGCAGGACATAGCCCGCAGTCAGGTCGGATATCGAGACTCGACCAATGCCGACAAACCCGGCAAAAATAAACAGCTTTAATCGTTTCCACTAGCGGTCGAAATCGCGCTCCGCCGCATCCTTGAAGTAATCGTGCTTCGCCGCGAGTTGGTACTCGAGCAGGCCGCGTAACTTAGCTGGCCGAAAACCTGCCGGTTTCGAGGTAATGAATAACCTGCTCGATCACTTTGCTATTGCGCATCATGAAGGGATGCGTTACTTCCATCTCGAGGTGGTCATGCATGCCTTCGAGCTTGGTCCTCTCGACCGACACCTTGCCATCGTCAACCCCGGCAATCATGCGTGACAGGATCAGGTTGATACTGCGGGTACCGGCAATGATACCGAGATCGAAATTCGCGGCGCCAAGCTGGTTGGGAACACTGCTTTCTCCGGTTCCCAGTTCCAGCCCGGCGTCACCATTGATAAAATGAAATCCCGGAAAGTCGCGCAGTTTATCAACCACTTCACTACCCCTGTTGGGCGGTCCCAGCATCACCACCCGACCGAGATTATCGATCTCATGATGCGACAGGTATTGTCTCACCAGTATCCCGCCAAGCGAGTGGGTTACGAAGTGCAGCTTACGATCCGACGGACATAACTTCAGCGCCGCTCCAATCGCTTCTTCGGCGAGTTGCTCGATAGTTTTGCGGGTAGAGGCATAACTGACGTTATGCACAGAGTAACCCTTCTCCAACAGGGCCGTTTCCAGTTTTCTCATCGACCTGTCGCTACGCGCCAGGCCATGCAACAGGATCACACTGTCGGCCTGAGATGCCACTAGCTGAGTAGAAGCACCAGCGTCATGAGGAGTTTGCTAACCCTCGATTTCATCGGTGTCGTATTGTCCGGAAAGCTTGCGCCGCACATGCGACCAGGACATGCCCACGGCAAGCACTCCGCTGAGGACAAACAATACTATCCATTGGATGGTCGCAATATCGTCCATTGCGAAGAAACCCCAGTAATGGAACAGCCAGATGATAACCGCGAAAAACGCCAGCGCCAGCATCGTGCCAATGGCGCCCAGCGAACGCCAGGTAGCGCGCAGAAACATGACCCAGCCAATCAGCAGGACGACGCCCCCCGCCACCTTGTAAACCAGCGCAGTGTCGGACAACAACCATCCCACCCAGGAGTAGCCACTGGGGTTATAGGTCAGAAACACCAGCGCCAGGGCAAACAGAAAGCGCAGCAAGAAACTGACAAAGGTAAATTCTTTACGAGCCATTGATTACACCTGCCTATATGAATAGAAGATATATTAACAGACAAATTCCTGACCGCTATCAATTCCCTTACAAAGACAATGCTTTTACACTTTGCGTTCCCGGTGATACAAATTTGTTATCGCCAGCTGACTGAGGAGCAACGGATGCGCGCACTTGCCAGACCCAAACCCGAACATGTATATGACCCACAGACAGAAATTGATAACCTGATTCAACACCGTGACGCGGTGCCGGCGGATGTGTCGCGTAACCGGAATATCCCCGCGCCAGGCCAGGCGGGGAAGCTGTTACTCGCCAGCTGGAACATCGCCAACCTGGGGGTACACAAACGCCGAGCCATCGATCTCCAGGTGATCGCCGAAATCCTGAGCTGGTTTGAAATCATCGCGGTTCAGGAAATAGCAGACAACCTGGATGATTTTGAAGGCCTGCTCGCACGCTTGCCGGATCATTTTGCATGGATTTTCAATGACCGCGCCGGTAATGACGAACGTTCTGGCTATATTTACGATACCCGGCGTGTCAGCTTGAGCCCCAAGATCGGCGAGGTAGTCATTGTCGACAACGACCGTCGCTACGTTACCCTGCCCGGGATCGAACGCAAGTTTTCCGGCTTCAACCGCAACCCTTACCTGGCTGGATTCAACATCGAAGACACAGAAGTCCTGTTGACCAACTGTCACTTGATCTACGGTCCGCAGAGTTCCTCGGCCGATCGCAAGGCATCTATCGAACGCCGACAACTCGAAGCCTATGCGATCGCCAGATGGTGCGATCTGCGCCGCAAAGACAAACATCGCTGGACCCGAAATATCCTTGCGCTGGGAGACTTCAACCTGCCGCGAGCGGAAACCGGTGACGCGATATATACCGCGCTGACAAAACGCGGTCTAAGCCTGCCGCCACATACCACACGCATCCCGACCAACGTTTCCAATACAGCTGACTATGATCAGATCGCGGTCACGCCGGGATTGAAATCGAAGGTGAAAAAGATGGGGGTGTTTGATTTCGATGGCGCAATATTTTCAGATATCTTCAATGCCGCGACCCCGGCTTACTGGCGTCGCTGCGCCAAATACTACATCTCCGATCATCGCCCTTTATGGATGCAACTCGAGTTGTAACGGAACCCGCCTGATGTGTGAACTGCTCGCCATTTCGAGTCGCCTGCCAACCACCGTCGAGTTTTCGCTGGAGCGCCTGGCCAGGCACGGCGGTATTGAGGCACCTCACCGCGACGGCTGGGGCGTGGCCTTTTACGACGGGCCGGACGTACTGCTATTACGCGAACCGCGCGCTGCCGCGGAAAGCGAACTGGTGCGCTGTATCGAGAAGTTTTCACCATCCAGTCAGCTGGTAATTTCACATATCCGGCTGGCAACACAGGGCGAAGTGGCACTGCGCAACACGCAGCCGTTCATTCGGGAGATGGGTGGTTATACCCATGTATTCGCGCACAACGGCAAACTGACCGGAATCGAAGCGAAATCCGATTTCCAGCCGCAACGCTTCAAACAGGTAGGTAACACCGATTCCGAACTTGTTTTTTGTATCCTGCTGGATCGCCTGGAAAGACTATGGTCCAGGTCGGATGGGCGTCTACCCGAGCTTGCCGCCCGACTGGATGTCGTGGCTCAATTTGCCGCACAATTACGCCCCCACGGCCCAGCCAATTTTGTCTATGCCGATGGCGACGTGCTATTCGTACATTCCCACCGACGCACCCAGCAAGATGGCGAAATCAGACCCCCGGGACTTCATTTGCTCGAACGCGCCTGCGATGAATTCCCGCCAGATCTGTCTGCGGCGGGTATCACCCTGGCAGATCACAGCCAGGAGGTAACCCTGGTCGCCAGTGTACCGCTCACCGAGGAACCCTGGCAGCCGCTGGCCGAAGGAGAGGTCGCCGTGATCAGGCATGGCAGTTTTATTGAATGCTGTAGCAGTTGACTAGCGGCCTGGAGGCTAATCGCCTTGATTTAGCAGCTTGATCTGGGCGCGTCGATCCACTGCCCAGGCGTATTGCTGCGGCCACATCTGGTAGTCGGGATCGACTCCTAGTGCTTCGGCGGCGTGTAACGGCCAGAAGGGGTCGTACATGATTTCGCGACCCAGCGC